>DPMS01000252.1 GCA_003541285.1 Actinomycetota bacterium | reverse complement strand
CCGGTGCCGGCCAGCAGTGCGAATTCGACCAGGTCCCGGTGGCTCTGGGCGGATGAGCCAGCCGCGCCCAGGGTGCCGCCGAGCGTGGTGCTTACGACCACCCCCGACAGCAGGACCAGGCATGCGACCGGCACGGCCACCATTGCTGCGAAGGTGACCCGGATCGGGTAGCGCGCAGTGCGCGGCCGTTCCGGGCCTGGCAAGCCGAATATGCCCATGTGGTACTCCTGGATCGATCCCGTGGCCGGAGTCCCGCCCCTTGCCGAACCACCCGCTGCCGCCGCTGCACCATCCTGCGCTATTACGCGCCAATTGTCATCGAACTTCCCGAAATCAGCCTATTGTTGGGCCGGCAGCCAATACTGGGTTCTGCGGAGGTTGTGGCGCGTGGCGATAAAAGGCACGGGTGAGCCGATCATGAACAGCCAGATTCTAGCGGCGGCCACGCCCAGGTTGCCCGCTAATCCGGGGGGTTCGCCGGTCCGGTCAGGTGCGGTACCGCCGCTGGCCGACTGCTTCAGTGCCCGGCCCGAGACCGGGCCGGGCCCGCTGGGCAAGCTCATGCCAGGCCGGGCCATCGTGCTGACGACGCCGGAGATGTCAGGGACGCTGCACGACTGGCCTGGCGGCACAGGCAAGACCCAGTTCGCCGCATTCGCCGCCGAGTCCTTGTGGCGGGCACGCGAGATCGACGTGCTGGTCTGGGTGACCGCCACCAGCCGGGCGTCAGTCCTGGCCGGCTACGCGCGGGCCTTCGCGCAGATGATGGGGACGGAGCAGGCGGGCGATGCCGAGACTGTCGCCGACCGCTTCCTTGCCTGGCTCGGCCAGACCAGCCAGCCGTGGCTCGTGGTGCTGGACGATGTGACCGGCGCGGCCGACCTGGCCGGTCTGTGGCCGGCCGGCCCGGCCGGCCAGGTCCTGATCACGACGCCGACCGCGGTATCGCCCGTGGACAGCGGGAATCCACTGGTCTTCCCGGTGGGGGTGTTCGGTTCCCATGAGGCCCTGACATACCTTATGGGGCGGCTGAGCGCGGATCCCGACCAGCGGGTCGGAGCGGTTGACCTCCTGGAAGATCTCGGCCGTGATCCGATCGCTCTCGCCCAGGCCAGTGCGGCAATAGCGAGTTCCGGAATCACCTGCCGCGATTACCGTGACCTGTTCGGCCGGAGAAGGGAACAGATCGCCGAGGCGGCCGGAATCCCGCCCGCCGCCAAAGCTGTCACCTGGACATTGTCGGTCGAACAGGCCGGCCAGTTGTCACCGGGCCGGCTGGCCCAGTCCTGCCTGGCGCTGGCCGTGCTGCTCGACGGTCACGGAATCCCCGGCGCTGTCTTCTCCACGCCGGCTGCGTGCGGCTACCTCGCCGCGAGCCACCCCGCTGGGGTGCCCGATCCTAAGCAGGCCCGGACCGCCCTGCTCAGCCTGGAGCGCGCCGGTCTGCTCACGATCGATCCCGCGAACACGGAGCGGACGGTGCGGGTTCCCTCGGTCGTGCAGGCGGCAGTCAGGTCGGCCACGCCCGACTCGATGCGCGACCAGGCGGCCAGAGCGGCGGCGAATGCGCTGCTGGAGGCATGGCCGGCCGGTGACGCGGAGCCATCGGTTGCCGATGCGCTGCGCTCCTGCGTGACGAGCCTGCACCAGGCGGCGGCGGAATCGCTGTGGTCGGGCGGGTGCCACGCTATCTTGTTCCAGGCTGGACGGAGCCTGGACAGCGCACGGCTGGTCGGCCCGGCAGTCGCCCACTGGCAGGCGCTGGCCTCGGCCAGCGAGCGGGTACTCGGGCCCGGGCACCCGGACACGCTCATCGCCTCCGGCCGGCTGGCCAGCGCATCGGTGGCAGCCGGGCTTGGCACCGAGGCCGTGGCGCTCTACCAGCAGACTCTGGACGTGCGGGCCTCTGCCCTGGGCACCGACCACCCCAGCACCATCGCGGCCCGGGCGGATCTGGGCACCGCGCTGCTCGCGGCGGGCCGGCCGGTCGAGGCGATCAGCAACCTTGAGGTGGTCCTGACCGCCTGTGAGCGCGGCCTGGCACCGGATGACCTGGACAGCCTTGTGGTCCAGGACAGTCTTGCCGATGCCTACCGGGCGGCCGGAAGGTACCCGGAAGCCATCCGCCTGGCCCGGCGCACACTGGCCGAGCGCGAGCGGCAGCAGGGAGCCGACCATCCCGACACCATGACCACGCGCGGGAATCTGGCCAGCGCCTGCCTCGCGGTCGGCCGGCTCAAGGACGCCATCGCCTTCGGCCAGCGGACCCTGGCCGGGCGGGAGCGGGTGCTCGGTTTCGACCACATGGATACCATCGGTTCGCTGAGCACGCTCGCGTCCGCCTACCACTCCGCGCGGCGCTTCAAGGACGCCATCCCGCTGTATGAGCGCGCACTGCGTGACCGGGAGCGCATCCAGGGACCCAACCACCCCGACACCCTGGGCGCGCGGGGCAACCTCGCCTCCGCCTACCACTCGGCCGGGCGGATGGCCAGCGCGCTGGAACTCTACGAGCGCAGCCGGCTGGACTGCCAGCGGGTGCTGGGCCCCGAGCACCCCGATACCCTCGCGGCCCGCGCCAACCTGGCACACGCCTACTTCGCCATGGGGCGGCAGCCCGAGGCGGTCACGCTGCTCCAGGGCACCCTTGCCGACTGTGAGCGGGTACTGGCACCCAACGATCCGCTGACGGTAGCCGTGCGGGAAAGCCTGGAAGCGGTGGCGCGGGGGTGAGCGGTGGCGCGGGGGTGACATGCGCCGCGGCCGGCCAGGCAACCGCGATCAGGCCGGCGCGATGCCCGAGCGCTCCTCGGCCATGGTCATCGCCCGGTCCAGGATGTCGACGGCACGGTCAACGAGTTCCTTCTCGATCACCAGCGACGGAATGAGCTGGAACCGGTTGTAGTAGTAGCCGCCTTTCTCGAACAGCAGGCCCTCACGGACGCAGAAGTCCAGCATCCAGGCGGTTTCATCGGCGGCCGGCTCTTTCGTAACCCGGTCCCGGACGAATTCCAGGCCGATGAACAGCCCGCGGGCGTCGATCCAGCCCAGGATCGGGTGCCGTTCCCGCAGCCCTTTCAGCCGGTCAAGGAAATAGCTGCCGAGATCCGCTGCCCGCTTCACCAGTTGCTCCGACTCGTACACATCGAGGGTCGCATTGGCGGTGGCGCAGGCGAGCGCGCCCGCGGTGAAGGTGCCGACATGCGCGCCCGGCCCCCACGATGCGGCGACCTCGTCGTCGGCGATGACGGCGGAGATCGGCAGCCCGCTGGCCAGGCCCTTGGAGGTGAGGATCATGTCCGGCACGACCTGCTCGTGCTCGCAGGCCCAGAGCCGGCCGGTGCGGCCCAGGCCGGCCTGGATCTCGTCGTCGATGAGCAGGAACCCGAACTCGTCGCACAGTTCGCGGATGCCACGCAGGTAGCCGGCGCCCGGGATGATGTAGCCCGCGCTGGCCTGCATCGGCTCCAGCAGGATGGCGGCGACGTTGGAGACCCCCGCGCGGTGCTCGGCGAACGGCGACTCCTTGCCGAGCAGCATCCGCCGGGTGAACTCCAGGCAGGCCTCGGCACAGTGCTCCGGTGCTGCCCCGACCGGGCAGCGGTAGGGGTAGGAGTACGGGATCTTCGCGTGGCCGCTGTCCTGTGGCAGCACCGGGTAGAAGTAGGCCCACATGCCGCCCTTCGCGGTGGTCGGCATGGTGGCGCCGGTCGTGCCGTGGTAGCCGCCGTAGGCGGAGAGGATGATCGGCGCCCCGGTGTACCAGCGCGCCAGCCTGATCGCCAGCTCGGCGGCATCAGCGCCGGTCGTGCCGAACACGACCCGCCTGCGGCGATCGCCGGGCGCCATGGCGGCCAGCCGCGCGGCCAGCCGTTCCCGCGGCTCGCCCGGCAGGTCGAAGTAGTGCATGAGCTGGCCAGCCTGCTCGGCGAGCGCGGCGGTGACCGCCGGGTGACAGTGCCCGACGTTCGACACCGAGAATCCGGCCAGCATGTCCACGTATTCCTTGCCGTCGGCGTCCCAGACCAGGGCGCCCTCGCCACGCACGATCGCGGGCGGGCAGTTNNGCTCGCTTGTCCACTGCTTCCCCTCGCACCTGTCCTGCGGTTATCTCCTGCCCGGCGGGCGGCCAGCGGAGTCCCGGGGCCCGGGGACCGCGTGGCCGGCCATTACCCGGAGGGCAGCTGGTAGCTCTTGACCCCGTTCCGCCCGGTGAGCTCGAGCAGCGCGCCGCGCAGGATCCCGTCGCCGTACTCGCTGCCCGGGTTGATGGCGAGGGTCCGGCCCATCCTGATCGCGCCCCTGGACTCGTGGATGTGCCCGTGCAGCCCGAGCATCGGCTGGTGACGCTCCAGCACCCGGCGCACCGCCTCGGAACCTACCGACTTCATCATCACGGCGCCGCCCTTGACCACGGGTTTCAGCGACTCGTCGAGTGCGGGGGCCAGGTCGATCGCGGTGCGGGCAGGCGGGACATGCAGGTTGAACACCGCGCGCTCGGGCCGGCTCACCTCGGCGGCGGACTTCTCGATCTGCCGTTCCAGATCGTCGTCGTCCATCTCCCGCGGAGTATGCCACGGCGTGCGGTTGGACCAGCCGCAGGAGATCATGGTGATGCCCTCGCCGAGGTCGATGAGCCGGTCCTCGGTCTCGGTCACGGCGGGCGAGGAGCGCAGGATCCCCCGGATCTCATGGGGGTCGTCGTTGCCGGTCATGATGTAGAGCCGGATTCCGGTCCCGGACAGCCTTTCCCGCGCCAGCTCCAGCCAGCGGTACAGCGTCTCGCGCATCAGGGTCAGGAAGACCCTGTGCACAGCCGCGGGATCATCCCAGGTGTGCTCGAGTTCCTCGTCGGTGGTCCGGTAAGGGTAGAAGCCCATGTCCCGGACCCGGGCCTCGGCCTGGTCGAGTTCAGCCAGGGTCAGCACCTTCTCGCCGCTCAGCTGGCGGACGATGTATCCGCCCCCGGGACGGGACACCACGGGAACCACGGCCTTGCCGGTGATATCCCCACCCATGATCAGGGTGTCGGCACCGTAGAACTGCCCGGCGTTCAGGAACTTGCGCCAGCACACCTCCGAGCCGTGGACATCGGTGGCGAAATAGACCCTCATCGTCACCGGGTGACCTCCTCCGGAACCTGGTACCACCGTTTGCGGCGGCCCACCTTGGCGCGCAACTGCCAGCCCACGGTCTTAGGTGCCGCTTGCATGGCTTCGGTCATGGTGGCGATCCGGCTGCCGATCCGCTCCCGGTCAGATGCGCCGATGGCCAGGCCACCGAGGAGATCGGCGCAGGCTTCGAGGTTCTGCGTCACGGTCGTATACAGCCCCCAGTCGGCGGCGCACATGACAGCCAGCCGGCTGAGGTTCAGCCGGCCGGTGCCGTCGCTCTCGGCTGGCTCGTGATCCCAGAGCAGCATCGCGACGTCGGACAGGTCCTTGGCGTTGATCTCGGCGATCTGCAGCTTGGTCAGCATCAGTTCGGCCGCCGCCAGGGTCTCGGGTTCGGCCTCGAGCCTGGCCCCCAGGTCAAGGGTGTGCGACATCTCGAAGGTGTCGAGGAAGACGTCGATCTGCCAGCCACCGGGGTCGTAGTAAAGCAGGCGGCGGGCCCCGTGCGTCGCGTTGAATATCCGCTCCGGCTCGAAGCCTGTCTCCTCCAGCATCGCGCGCAACGCCCGCGACTGCCGCTTGTGTGCCACCAGGTCGATGTCCGGGTAGTCGCGGCCGAGGACCGCGCGCGACTCGGCGGAGCCACGGATCCAGACCGCCACCCCGCCGAGCAGGCGGACCGCTATGGAGCGGGCCGCAGCCGTGGCCACGATCGAGCGGCCAGCCGACACCATCGTCGGCTCACCGCCCACGGCCGGGCGCCGGCCCGCCCCAGCGGGATTACCAGTCGTTCCAGATGACCCTTCGCTCATTCGGGCGGGATCTCGGCGAACGTCTGGGTGAGCTGCATGCCCTGGGCGCGCCGGACCAGCCGGACACCGATGTAGTAGACGATGGCAACCACCGGGGCGGCGAATGCCTCCAGCATCGCTTTGGCCCCGAAGGACCCAGCGAACCCGGTCTTGGACGCGATGTAGATCACGAAGCCCCAGGAGATCGCCGAGATCGCCGCCACCCAGGTGATCACCGGCAGGCCGGCCAGCTTGTGCCTGGCCCACGCCGGGCCCTGCGCATGCATCTGCGGCCGGCGCCACGGGGTGATGACCGCAGCGACCGAGACGATGATGAACGCGAGCGCCATCACCGCGATCACGTTCAGCAGCAGGTTGCCCAGCCCCGCGTAGATGTTGAGGTAGTTGAGCAGTTCGACCACGCAGCCGATGGTGATCGTCGCAATCACCGGGGTGTGGAAGCGGTCGGAGACGGTGGTCAGCTTCTCCGGCGCGAGCCGGTCGAACGACCAGGCGAACATGTTCCTGGTGCCGAGCATGAAGCCGGTCGGCGTCCACCACAGGATCGACAGCACGAAGCACAGCGCGATGAAGACCAGCAGCCACTGCGGGCCGGGCAGGAAGTTCACCAGGGCTGGCAGGAAGGGCTGGAACCCCAGCTTCCAGTGCGCCGCTCCGCCACCGAAGGCCATGAATATCGACGACCCGAAAAACTTGAAGCCGAAGTACTTGTAGATCAGGCCCACGCCGAGCATGTAGAGGAGCGCCGAGACCAGGAGTGCGCCGAGGATGGAGAGGCTAGCGGTGCGGCGGACATTGCGGATCTCCCCGGCGAAGTATCCCGTCCATTGGAAGCCGGTGTAGACCTGGAAGCAGTAGATCATCCCGTACAAGGTGGCTGCCCAGCCGATGCCACCTGCCACGCTGAAGCCATAGTGATGGGCGCTGGCGATTACGGCGGCGTAGGTCGTGCCGGAGTTGGCGTTCCAGGAGGAGATGAAGTGCCCGTGGCTGCCGAAGGCCATGGCCAGCAGCCAGGCGATCATGCCCACCCACACGACCGCGAAGGTGATCAGCATGTAGCGGGCAACCACCCGCACCCCGAAGATCATCAAGATCGTGAACAGCGCCGTCAGCACGGTCGCGATGAGCATCATCTCGCCCTTGCCGGGTGCGGTCAGCCATGATGCGTGCCAGCCGCCCACGTACGCCGCCGCCGGCCCCATCGTCCCGAGCATGTAGGTGAAGTTGAAGGAGATCCAGGTAAGGAACACGAACGTCAGCGAGAAGTTCGCGAAGAAGCCGAAGAACGGGTTCAGCGTCCTGGACACCCAGACGTAGTCGCCTCCCGAGCGCGGCATGATCGAGGTGTAGTAGAGGTATACCAGGCCGCAAGTGGCTACCAGTGGGGTGGCCAGCAGGAATGCCAGCAGCATGTTGGCGGTCGGCCAGAACTGGGGGGTGAACGACATCGCTTCGGTGATCCCGACCGGGATCAGGACAGCCGAGAAGACCAGGTTGAACGCATCGAACGCGGTGAGTTCCCTGACCAGGCCGGTCGCGTTCCGTACGAACAGATTCCGGCTGCCGCCTGGTGGCTGCGCACCAGTCCGGGCTCCTATGGTGGTCACCGACTCCTCCTTAGATGTTCACTGTTCGTGGCCGACATGATCCTAGGCCCGGCCCGGCGCCTTTGCCGACAATCATCGCCTTGACGATAAGTGTCAGGCAACAGGGCTTACGCGTCAATAACAGACCATTCTCCTGTCTATGGGAGAAATCTGGGCAAAATGGCCGCAGGTCGGAGGGTCCCTGCCCCCCGCCGAACGGATGCTGGCGTGTCCTGCGGGACGAAGAATGGCTTGTGCGGCACCTGTGGCCGCATGCCCGGCGGCGACGTTGCCTGCCACGGTCCGGCGGGTCAGTATGCGCACGTGGAGGCGGATGACGCAGCCGGGCGGGCGCGCCAGCGCGAACTGGTCAGGCGAGGGTATGACGCCATTTCGCTCGCCTACCGCAGCGACGATGGCCAGGCGGCCAGTTCGTCAGCGGAGGACGTCAGCCGTTACCGCGGCTGGGTCGCGGAGCTGGCCGGCCTGCTTCCCGCTGGCGCACGGGTGCTCGACCTTGGCTGTGGCGCCGGGATACCGCCCACCAGGGAACTCGTGGCGCACGGGCTCCAGGTGATCGGCGTCGATTTCTCCGCCGTACAACTCCGGCGCGCGAGGCGGCTCGTGCCAGCGGCCAGCCTGGTGCAGGCCGACATGACCGCCCTGCACATGCGGTCCGCCAGCCTGGACGCGGTGGTGTCGTTCTACGCCTTGATCCATGTGCCGCTCGCGGACCAGCGGGCCCTGTTCCCCCGCATCCGGGCCTGGCTGCGCCCGGGGGGTCTGTTCCTGGCCATCGTCGGCGCCCGGCGGTGGACCGGGACCGAACGCTACCTCGGGGCCGACATGTTCTGGGACCACCAGGACACCGGCACCTACCTTCGCTGGCTTGAGGCGACGGGACTGGCGCCGGTCTGGCACCGTTATGTCCCGGAAGGGGGCAGCGGGCACAGCCTCATCCTCGCCCGGGCCTGCTGAGCCCTGCCATCGTGCTCAGCCGGGCAGGGTCCTGGGCAGCACGCTGTTGTCGGAACGGGTGATCGCGCAGATCCGGCTGCCCGTGAGGGTCCCCGGTCGCAACCAGCCGGCAGGTGCGGTCGGTCAGCAGCGCGACTACCCCGTCCATGCCGCCGGTCTCGAAAGCGCGGGTGAACGGGGCGGCAAGTTCGGCCTCACTGGCGGAACCGGGCGGCGGTGGCGGTTCCCGCTCCGCTGAGGGCGGGAACCGGCGTTGCAGTGGGGCCGCGGGCGCGCTCGAGGGCGCTGGTCGCCGACTCCTCGGTGGATTCGAGCAGCTGGGATACCTCGCCGGCATGGAATCCAAGGATGCCGCGCAGGATGAGGACGGCCCGCTGCCGGGGCGGCAGGAGCTGCAACGCGGTGATGAAGGCCAGGGAGATGGCTTCCCTGGTCGAGGCCGGGGAACGCGTCCGCGACCGCCGGGCACTGGATCGCAGCGCGTTCAGGCAGCGGCTGGTCGCGACCCGGTACAGCCAGGTCCGGACCGTCGTCACCATGCCACCCTCGCATCACCTCTGCAGGCCATCTGCCGCGAGGTCCGCGAGCTTGCCCACGCCGCCGGCCCGGAGGTCACCGAGACCATCAAGCGCACCGGCCGGCCATACTTCGTGCTCCAGGGCAACATCTGCGCCCTGCTCGCGGCGAAGGACCACGTCAACGTATTCCTCTATGACGGCGCCATCGTTCCTGATCCCGAGGGGATCATCACCGCCGGCCACGGCAACAAGACCGCCCGCACCGTGGCGGTACGCCAGGGTGAGACCATCAACGCGCCCGCTCTCACCGCCATGTTCAGGCACATCATCGCCAACAACCGTGCCGGTGGCTGGCGCAAGCTGAAGCGCGAAGGCTCAGCCACGGCTAGCGGTGAGGAGGCTGGCCGGCCCGGGTGAGCGACTGACGGGTGCGCTCGAGGAAGTCACGCTCGGCCTTGTTCTGCGTGCGGGCGATCGCCTCCCGGTAGGCCTGCGCGGCAGCGGTGGTGCGGCCCAGCCGCCGGAGCAGGTCCGCGCGGATGGCGTGAAACAAGTGGTAGCCACCGAGTTCGAGGCTGTCCACGAGGGCGAGTGCCGCGGCTGGGCCCTCGACCTCGGCCACCGCGACCGCCCGGTTGAGAGCCACGACTGGGCTGGGGGCGAGAGCGGCCAGCTGGTTGTACAGCTCCAGGATCTGGCCCCAGTCGGTGGCGGCCGCGGTGGGCGCGTCGCTGTGGACCGCGTTGATCGCCGCCTGGATCTGGTACGGGCCGGGCTGGTTGCGCCGCAGGCAGCGCCTGACGATGGCCTGGCCTTCGGCGATGAGGCTGTGATCCCACCGGCCGCGGTCCTGGTCGGCCAGCAGCACGAGGTCGCCGTCCGGGGTGGTACGGGTGGCCCGGCGCGACTCGGTGAGCAGCATGAGCGCGAGCAGTCCCAGGACCTCCGGTTCGTCAGGCATGAGCCCGGACAGGAGCCGTCCCAGACGGAGGGCCTCCGCGCACAGGTCCGCGCGGACCAGCCGGTCGCCGGAGCTCGCCGTGTAGCCCTCGTTGTAGATGAGGTAGATGATGGCGAGCACGGCGCGCAGCCGGTCCGGGAGGTCGGCCTCACCCGGGACCCGGTACGGGATCCGCGCGTCGCGGATCTTGCCCTTCGCCCGGACCAGCCGCTGAGCCATCGTCGGCTCGGGGACCAGGAAAGCGTGCGCGATCTCGGCGGTGCTGAGCCCACCGAGGAGCCGCAGCGTCAGGGCAACCTGGACGTTGGTGGCGAGCGCCGGATGGCAGCATGTGAAGATCAGGCGCAGCCGGTCGTCGCGCACGGGGCCCTCCGCGGCCGGTTCGCCGCCGGCGTGCAGCAGGGCGGCCTGGGCATGCCGGTCCGCGCGGGATGCTTCCCGGCGGAGGCGGTCGATCGCGCGATTGCGGGCGGTGGTGATGATCCATCCCGCCGGGCTGGGTGGCAGCCCGGCGGACGGCCACTGCTGTACCGCCGCGGTGAACGCGTCCTGGACCGCCTCCTCGGCAATGTCGATGTCACCGAAAACGCGAGCCAGTACGGCCACAGCGCGGCCGTACTGCTCACGGAACACATGCTCGATGTCCGAGGCGGTGAGGGCCGGCACGCCAGGTATCAGTCCCCGGCGTCGCCGGCCAGCGGGCGCACCTCGATGGGCAGGGGAGTCACCGCCCGGGCGAGCTTACGGCCCCATTCGATGGCGGCGTCCAGATTGGCCGCCTTGATGATGGTGAACCCGCCGACGTGCTCTTTCCCCTCGGCGAACGGGCCGTCAGTGGTGAGCATGCCGCCGTCGGTGAACCGCACCACGGCGGCCGTGTCCGGGGGCTGCAAGCCTGCTGTGAAGACCCACGCGCCGGCCGCCTGAAGCTGCGACCTCCACGCGCCGACGTCCTGCATCACCTTCTCCAGAACCTCGGGCGGGGGCGGATCCCCGTCGGGCTGATACACGCTGAGCAGGTACTGCTTCACTTGAGTCCCTCCTTGAGGCTACCTGCCGGTACCGGTCCGGCTTCTCACCCTCTATACGAATGGCACCCGGCCGCATCGACAGCGGGCAAGCCAGGCAGGATGGGCACATGCTCGACCATCTCGCGATCCAGTGCACTGACGTGGCGGCCAGCGCCTCCTTCTACGATGCCGTGCTCGCTCCGCTGGGCGGCCAGCGCGTCCTGGACTTCGGTGAAGCCATCGGCTACGGCGTGCCACCCATGCCGGACTTCTGGATCGGCCGCCAGACCACCGGCGAGGGCTTCCGTGAATCGCATATCGCCTTCTCCGCACCGGACCGCGCCTCGGTGCGGGCTTTCTTCGAGGCCGCCACCGCGCTGGGCGCTGCGGTGCTGCACGAGCCACGGCTGTGGCTGGAATACCACGCAAACTACTACGGGGCCTTCGTCCGCGACCCTGATGGCAACAACGTCGAGGCCGTGTGTCACCTGCCCGAGTAGGGGGGGCCGACTGGCCCGCACGTTCTTCCGGAGGCCGGGGCACCCTGAGCGGGTCCGGTTTGTCGGGGACTGCTGAGGTTGATGGATTTGGCGACATGAGGGTGCGACTGGCCACGCGGCGGAACTGTGCCTTGACGGCCGCTGCCGTGGCAGGAGTCATACTTGCTGCGCTTCTCGCCGCCGGGTGCACGCATGAGCCCACGGGCGCGCAGCGGGCCCGGATGGAATCTTGTACCCAGTTCGGCATCAGTGCCATCAAGCATCACGTCACCGTCACCCCGCTCCCAGCGGCCTGCAGTGGCCTGACAAAAGCCCAGGTCAGCTCGGCGGCTGACGATGCGCTTCGGGCGATCCTCAGCTCTGTGCACGGCAGAGTGCGCATCCACGCCCGCGCGAAGGAACTGGCCCCGCTGCTGGGGCGTGTGGTCGCTGCGGTTCCGGCGCAGCCCAGCCTGCCGCCGGTGTCCGCACCGCCGGCCCGCGCGGCCAGCGGTCCCCCGCTCCGTCTGGTCGCCCTTGCCGCATGGCTGATCACCGTTGGTCTTGGCCTTGTGATGATGGCAAGGTGGGTCGTCCGCGGTGGCCTCCGCCGCGCCCGCACTGGCAGTACCGGGCCCTCGCCGGCCATGAACTTCGCTCACCTCGGGCTTGCCGTGGCTGGCCTGGTGCTCTGGATCGTCTACCTGGCGGCCGGCATGACCGGCCTGGCCTGGATCGCCAGCATGCTCCTGCTGCCAGTGGCGGGTCTTGGCATGACGCTGGTGAGCCTGTGGCTTCCTGAGCGTGCGATCGCAGCCGTCACAGTTCCAGCCGCTCAAGCCGTTCCCGTTGCCACCGGCGCGGCACCTGCTCCACTCTGTCCGGACCCGCCACCAGCCGGCCGCCCGCCCGCTCTGATCCTGGCAGCGCATGTCGCCTCCGCTGTGGCGACCATCCTGTTCACGGTTCTGGCCGCGGTTGGCTCCGGATAAAGGGCTCGACCCCTGGCGCCGCGGGGGCTCCGTCCGCACGCCGGCGGCTGCGGGCAGGTCTCTCAGGCCGCCAGCGCCGGGCTGGAGAAGGTGGCGCACCGGGCCAGGTCGGTGATGATC
>DPMS01000097.1 GCA_003541285.1 Actinomycetota bacterium | reverse complement strand
TAGGCGGCGAGCCCGGCGTCGAGCACCTCGATGATCGACGAGTCGATGCACAGTGGCAGGTCGGTGCGGCCCTGGATGAGCTTGACCGCCCGGGCCATGAGTTCGGCCTCGTCCACCAGCGGTGCGCCCATGTTGACGTCGAGCACCATGGCCCCGCCGGCCACCTGCTCGGCCACGTCGATCTCCACCCGGGACAGATCGCCGTCCCGTAGCTGCTGCTGGAAGATCTTGCGCCCGGTNNGAACATCGGCATCGTCGTGGTGAGGAACGCGGAGAAACCGACGATGTCGGGCCGGTGCTCGGTCACCGCGGCCACGAACTTCTCCGGGGCGACCTGGACGCCGAGGTCGATGACCTGGAAACCGGCGCCCTCGAACATGATGTTGACGAGGTTCTTGCCGATGTCGTGGACATCGCCCCTGACCGTGCCCATGACGATGGTCCCGATCGGCTCCGCGCCGGTCTCGGCCAGCAGCGGGCGCAGGATCTCCAGCGCGCCGGCCATGGCCTTGCCGGCGATGAGCATTTCGGGGACGAAGAAGTCGCCGCGCTCGAACCTGGCGCCCACTTCCTCCAGGGACGGGATGAGCGCCTCGTACAGCAGGGTCTCGGGGCCAAGGCCCATGCCGAGCCCGGTGTTGGTCAGCTCAAGGACGGCAGGCCCGTTGCCGGCGAGGGTGAAGTCGTAGAGCCGCCGGAGTAGCTCCTCTTCGGTCACGCGGCACCTTCTCTCTGTGCGTGCGGTGCCTCCAGCGGCCGGTGGCCGAGGACGGCGGACAATGCGCCGGCCTGCGCGACACAATCCGCGGCGACGCCGGGCAGCCGGGCCGGGGCGAGCCGGGTGGCCGGGCCGGACACCGAGAGCGCGGCGACCACAGCGCCGCCGTCGCGGTAGACCGGTGCGGCGACCGCCACCAGCCCGGGTTCGAGTTCGCCGTCGGTGATGGCGTAGCCGCGCGCGCAGACCGCCGCCAGGTCAGCCGCCAGGGCCGCGCGGCTGGTGATGGTCTGCTCGGTGAGGCGCTCCAGGCGTCCCGGTGGCAGCGGGGCCGCGCCGTAGGCGAGCAGGACCTTGCCGAGAGCCGCGCAGTGCAGCGGGACCGGGCGGCCCAGCCAGTTGGTGGCGCCGATCACGTACACGCTGTCGACCTGCGCGATCTGCTCCACCAGGCCGTCATGCTCGACGCCGAGGTTGATCGTCTCGCCGGTCAGCTCGCCGAGCCGGTCCAGGAAGGGCTGGGCGACCACGGTCAGGCCGGCCTCTGCGCCACCGCGCCAGGCGAACCGGACGAAGACCTCACCGGGCCGGAACCGGCCGTGGTCGTCGCGCCGGACCAGGCCGTTGCGTTCGAGGGCGAGCAGCAGCCGCGATGTCGTGCTCTTGGCCAGGCCGGTGGCCGCGGCGAGCTCGGTGAAGGTCACCGCGTCCGGCGAGTGCACGACCTCGGTGAGCAACCGGGCCGCCCGGTCGACGGCCTGCGTTCCGCTGGGACTCGTCACGATGCCTTCCCCGCCCGCGTTCCTTGCCGTGCGCCCTGTCCAGGCGAGTTCCATGTTGCGGAACTCTGTTCTACTATGTGATCGTACGGTCGGGTTCAGGGCCGGTCAAGGCCGTGCCCGGCCGGGTGGGACGAGGTGGGGTGGCGATGTTCGTCAACACGATGCCGCGGTACGAGATCCTCTCCGCCGACGCCATCGGGGTGCTGGACCGCGGCTGGCGCCGGATCGTTTCCGAGATCGGGGTGCAGTTCGCCAAGCCGGAGGCGGTGGAACTGTTCAAGGCGGCGGGGCAGCAGGTGGACGGCGACGTCGTGAAGCTCGACCCCGGATTCGTGCTGGAGCAGGTCGCCAAGGCGCCGCGCGAGTTCGACGTGCAGGCCCGCAACCCGGCCAACAACGTGCACATCGGCGGGGACCACATGGTCTTCAGCGGTGTCTACGGCTCGCCGTTCGTCCGCGAGGGCGAGGTGCGGCGCGACGCCACGCTGGCGGATTTCCGCCGGCTGACCATGCTCGCGCAGATCTTCCCCGAGCTTGACTCGGCCGGCGGGGTGATCTGTGAGCCGAACGATGCCCCGCTGGACTCCCGGCACCTCGACATGATCTACGCGCTGGCGACCCTGACCGACAAGTTCTACATGGGCAACGTGGTCTCCGGCCCGAACGCCGCGGACACGATCGCGATGACCTCGATCTTGTTCGGCGGGCGGGAGAAGATCGAGGAAACCCCGGCCACCATCTCGCTGATCAACTGCAACTCACCACTGCGCTGGGATGACCGGATGCTGGACGCCCAGTTCGAGTACAACCGTGCCAATCAGCCGGTCGTGCTCACCCCGTTCCTGCTGATGGGCGCCATGTCGCCGGTGACCATCCCGGCCGCGCTGGTGCAGCAGCTCGCCGAGGCGCTGTCTGGCATCGCGCTGGCCCAGCTCATCCGGCCGGGCTGCCCGGTGATCTTCGGGTCGTTCCTGTCCAACATCGACATGCAGTCCGGGTCGCCCAGCTTCGGGACCCCCGAGTCGGCGATCGGCCTGCTGTGCACCGGCCAGCTCGCCCGGCATTTCGGGCTGCCGTTCCGCACCGGCGGTGGCCTGAATTCCAGCCAGACCCCGGACGCGCAGGCGGCGTACGAGGCGCTCATGACGCTGATGCCCACCTTCCTGGCCGGCACCAACTTCGTCATGCACGCGGCGGGCTGGCTGGAGGGCGGCCTGGTCAGCTGCTACGAGAAGTTCATCATCGACATCGAGCTGCTGCGGATGCTGCGGGTCCAGTTCACCCCGCTGGAGATCGACGAGGCCTCGCTGGCGTTCGGTGCCCATGAGGAGGTCGGCCACGGCGGCCACTTCCTGGGTGCCGCGCACACGATGGAGCGTTTCCGCGAGTGCTTCTACCGGCCGCTGCTGTCCTCCACCGCCAACTTCGAGCGCTGGCTGCGGGCTGGCGCCAAGGACGCTGCGGCCCGGGCTGGCGAGATCTGCCAGCAGAAGCTGGCCGAGTACGAGCCGCCGCCGCTGGCCGACGCGATCCGCGCCGAATTGCAGGACTACGTGGCCCGCCGCCGCGCCGAACTAGGCGACTAGCCCCTTCCCCCGGCGAGCAGCGACCCCTTTGCCCGCCAGCCCTCGACGGGAGCGACATTTCACGGCTCCGGCACTCACATACCGGGACAAACTGGACGCTGGAGTGGGCCGGAGACGTGAAATGTCAGGAGGACAGGCCCCGGGCCAGGGGGTCGAGGCTGACGCTGGAGCCCTGCTGGGTGATGAGGATCGTGAAGGTGTAGCCGGGGTTGTACATGGACCGGCCGTCCAGCGTCACCGCCAGGCCGAGTTCGCGGCTCGCCGTCTGCAGCCACTCCAGATCAGCAAGGTCCACCTGCTCCGGCTCGGCTGTCGCGAACAACTCCCCGGCAGCGGTCCGCCAAAGGCGTGACTGGCCAAGGCGGAACTGGAACGGGCAGCCATGCGTGCTGACCCCGGCACCGGAGTGCCGGTGGGCCGGGTCGACCAGCTTCTTCAGGCAGATCTGGTTCTGGACCAGCCTGAATCCGAGCACCCTGGCCCTCGCCGCCTGCACGTCGGTCCTGTCGCCACTGGACGGTGGATAGCCTGGCTCCGCCGCGTCTGGCATGGTCACAGGGTGCCTTCCTCCGGGTGAATGTGAACCGCTGGCGGTAACAAGACGCGCAGCAGGGTTTGGGAGTTGTCCTGAATGCCGGGAATGGCGATATCCGGCCACCTCGCGGGAGCGCGTAACACGGACCTCCCGGTGGCGCGCTGACACCGGGCCCCCCATATGAACGGCCGAAAGCAGCCGCCGGATCAATGGCGGCCCACCCGATTCCGTTCGCGGCCTGCCCCTTTGCCCCAGGAAGGACAGCAAACTGAACTGCCGTTCCTTTCGTGGCCGGGTGGCCAGCGCGGCCAGCGCCAGCGCGTGCCGGGCCAGCGTGGTCAGGCCAGCGCAACCGGGTGCCACGGCGGCGGCC
>DPMS01000555.1 GCA_003541285.1 Actinomycetota bacterium | reverse complement strand
GCAGTCAGGACCTTCGCCCCAGCCCGGGCGTGATCCAGCAGGCCAGCGGCGGGCCGCATGCAGCGGGGCGAGGCCTGAACGTAACCCTGGCTGGGCGGCTCGGTCGCTCCTGTATCGCTGTGGTCATGCGGGAGGATGACGCAGCGGGGCGGAAAGGCGGGCAGGGCAGGACTTTGGTCCATTGGCGTGCCTAGAACGCCGTACTCATGGTGGGGTGGTGGGGGAACTCGACCGCACGTTCGACGCCATTGTCCTGGTGGCCGCCGATCGATGTTCTGGGCCGGTGCGCCGACGGATCGGCGCGCTCCGGGCGATGGGCGCCGACATCGTGGTCACAGACGGAGTCCGGCTGTCTGATTCGCTGCAGGCGATTTGCGAGCAGCTTGCTGCGCGGGGCGTCGGGTGGGGACTGCTGCTGGTGGCCGGTGCCCGCCTGCCCGCGCCCGCCGGGCGATCGGGAGCGACCGTGCTGCCGGGAGTCCCGGAACCGCCGGCGCTGTGCCGGCTGCTGGATGAGCAGCTGCGGCGCCGCATGCGTGGCCGGGTACCCAGCGTCGACGAGGATCCGGCCTGGACGCTCCAGGAGACCGGCTGGGACCCGCTGCGGCACCGGGTGATCGAGGCCATGTTCACCTTGGGTTCCGGCGGGTTCGCCACCCGCGGCGCGGCAGAGGAGGCGCGGCCGGGTTCGGTGCCAATGGTGCTGGCATCCGGCATCTATACGGATGGTTCAGCAGGGGAACATCTGCTGCCTGGCCCGGACTGGACGGGGCTGGACATTGCGCCAGCCCCGGAGTGCGATCGGCACGTGCTGGACCTGCGTACCGGCGTGCTGCTACGGGAGGAGAAGACGGCCGAACATCCGGTGCGCACCGTGCGCTTCGCCTCGGTCACCAGGCCCGGCGTGGTCGCCATGCGGGCTGAAGCCGCGGCCGGGCGTGTCCGCCCGGGCAGGACGCTGCGGCAACCCAAGAACGTGCACATGATCGAGGGCAGTCTTGATGGCCACCAATGGGCGCAGGTACCCGGCAGTTCCGGCGTGACCGCCGTCGCAGCGCAGCGGCTGCGCCGTGACGGCGGCGTAGCCACCATCGAGCGTCTCGTCGCGTTCGCCAGCGGGAAGCACGGGCCTCCGGCGCCCGGCGAGGTGGCAGCCGCGCTCGAGGCTGCTGAGCGGCAGGGCTTCGAGCGCCTGCTGGCCGAGCACCGGGCGGCCTGGGCCGGCCGCTGGGCCGCGGTGAACGTCGACCTCCCCGACGATCCTGAGACGCAGTTGGCGGTCCGGTTCGCCCTGTTCCAGTTGTGGTGCAACGTCGGCGGCAGCGACGAAGCCGCGGTCGGAGCACGCGGGTTGTCCGGTGACGGCTATGCCGGCCACGTCTTCTGGGACGCCGACGTGTTCGTGCTGCCCGCCATCGCGAGCATGGATCCGGCGACGGCCAAGGCGATGGCCAACTATCGCTCGCACCGGCTGCCGGCTGCCCGCGCTGCGGCGCGCGCGGCGGGCTATCGCGGCGCACGGTTCCCGTGGGAATCGGCGTCGCTCGGGAACGATGTCACTCCCGCCTCCGGCTACCTCGGCGGGCGGCCGGTGGAGATCAAGACCGGGCAGTTGGAGGAGCACATTACCGCGGATGTGGCGTGGGCTGCGTGGCACTGCGCGCAGTGGACAGGCGATCGCTGGTTCGTGCGTGGGCGCCACCGCCTGCTGCTGCTGGAGACCGCCCGGTACTGGGCGTCGCGTTGCCGGCTGGACAGCGACGGCCGCGCGCACATCGATGAAGTGATCGGGCCTGACGAGTACCACGAGTCGGTCTCCGACAACGCGTTCACGAACGTGATGGCGCGCTGGAATCTCCGCACCGCGGCACGGCTGCTGTCCGGCTCCGCAGCCGCGGGAGATGAGGCACGCCAGTGGACCGACGTCGCCTCCTCGCTCGTGGACGGATACCGGAGCGCTACCGGGCTGTATGAGCAGTTCACTGGGTACTTCGGCCTTGAGCCGCTCACGGTGGCCGACATCACGAACGCGCCGGTGGCCGCCGACGTTCTTCTCGGACCGGAGCGGATCGCTGCGACGCAGGTCATCAAGCAGCCGGATGTGCTGATGCTGCATCACCTGGTACCCGACGAAGTCGCGCCGGGCTCGCTCGCGCCGAACCTCGGCTTCTACGGGCCACGGA
The DNA here is from genome assembly GCA_003541285.1 of Actinomycetota bacterium. Taxonomy (GTDB): domain Bacteria; phylum Actinomycetota; class Actinomycetes; order Streptosporangiales; family Streptosporangiaceae; genus UBA9676. Next base: position 2,646 of record DPMS01000555.1, on the reverse strand, counting down.
CAGCGCATGGCTCCTCGCTGTCGCCCGCGATCAGCGCGTCCCTGATGGCCAGGGCGGGCCACGCCGATGATGCCCTGCGGCTGCTGCGGACCGCTTTGCGCCTCGACCTCGACGACCTGACCGGGACGACCGCGGCGGGCGTGCATCTGGCCACGATGGGAGGTGTCTGGCAGGCGTTGCTGTTCGGCTTCGCCGGTATCCGGGTGCGTGCCGGGGTGCTGCACCTGGACCCGAACCTGCCGGGTTCCTGGCGGAGCCTCGGGCTCCGGTTCCGATGCCTTGGCCGGTACGTCCGGTTGCACATCACCGCAGACCATGTCCGGGTCGGCGTCGACGCCCCGCTGCGGGTGTGTCTCGACGGGCACCGAACCCGGCTGGTGACCGGTGCCGCCCGGCTCCCACGGGACGTGAGACCAGCCGAAGGAGAATGGGGATGCGGAAGGTACTTGCAGTAGCAGGTCCGGAATCGGCGTCAGCGGTGGCCGCCGTCGCCCAGGCGGTCGCCGACGTCCTGCAGATCACGGTGTCCCGGTTCGACCCGCCCCTGCCGGACAGCCAGCACGCCACAGCTGTGCTCGACGAGCTGGAGCAGCCGGATGCCGTGCTCGGGGTCGTCATCCGGGACACGGCCGCATCAGGCAGGTCATGGCGCATCGCAAGCCGGTCGGCCAAGCCCATGATCGTGGTGCCCCCGGCGTCCGCCGCGGCGCGGCCACCGGTGATCTCACGGATCCTCGTCCCGCTCGACGGCACCCTCGAATCAGCCTCGGCGGTCAGCGAGACCATCGGGCTGTTCGCCAGCGCTGGCGTTGAGATCGTGGTCCTGCATGTGTTCGATGAAACCACCGCACCGCGCTTCTGGGATCAGGCCGCCCACGCCCGCCGCAGCTGGGAGCGGGAGTTCCGGGCCCGGTTCTGCACTCACGTGGATGTCCGCATCGAGCTGCGCAGCGGCGAACCGGGAGAACATGTAATCCAGGTCGCCGCGGACGAACATGCGGATCTCATCGCGCTGGGGTGGTCACAGCGCCTCGAAGCGGGACGGGCACGCACAGTGCGCAGCGCGGTCCAAGAAACCGAGGTTCCCGTAATGCTGGTTCCCCTGTGCCCCACGTAGGGGACGTTCGACTCTGTGTGAGAACCAGCCTTCCCGGGTCTGCTCGTATCGTGGGACAGATTCATGTAGCGCATCTTGACTTACCCGCCGCCTTCGGCCCGCTGGAGTACTGCCCCGGCTGCGGATCGACCGGGCTGACCTCTGCCGTGGTCGCTGAACGCGCGAACTTCCACTGCGACGCATGCGGCGCCTGCTGGCATCTCGAACTCGGCCGGATGGCGCGGGCCGACGAGGAGCCGCACGTGACAACCCGGCCGGCTGCCGCCGATGGTACCGGGGCCGAGGTGGGAGAATGCGGATCGGACTGATCGCGCCGCCTTGGCTGCCGGTGCCCCCGCCGGCATACGGCGGCACCGAGGCAGTGCTGGACAACCTTGCCAGGGGGCTGCTCGCACGGGGGCACGACGTGCGGCTATTCACGATTGGCGAATCAACCAGCCCGGTTCACATCAGGAGTTTGTATGCGGCCGCGGTTGAACCGATCGGGGCAGGCATTCCTGCGGCGGCGCACGTACTCGCCGCGTACGGGGAACTGTCCGATGCCGACATCATCCACGATCACACCGTGCTCGGGCCGCTCATCGCCGCGCGGCGTGGGCCCGGCTCGCCACCGGTCGTCACCACCAACCATCTTCCCTTCACCGCGATCACTCGGCGAATCTTCGCCGAGACCGCCCGGCACGCGGCCATCGTGGCCATCTCGCGCGCCCAAGCCCGTTCCGCGGGCGGCATTCCCATCGCTGCCGTGATCCATCACGGCATCGACCTCGACGTGTACAAGCCAGGGCCGGGCGGTGGCGGCTACGTCCTGTTTGTCGGCCGGATGTGTGCGGACAAGGGTGTCCACCGCGCGGTGCGCGTCGCGAAACGGGCCGGACGCAAGCTCGTCATCGCCGCGAAGATCCGCGATCAGGACGAGAAGTCCTACTTCGAGCAGGATGTGCGCCCGTTGCTGTCGGCCGATGACGACGTTCCGGCTGAGCAACCCCTGCCGCAGCGTCTGGAACTGCTGGGTCATGCCGAGGCGCTGCTCAACCCGATCAACTGGCCGGAACCATTCGGCCTGGTCATGGCCGAAGCCCTGGCATCCGCGACACCGGTACTGGCGTTTCCGCGTGGTGCCGCACCCGAGATCGTTGACCATGGCAAGACCGGCTATCTCTGCAGGGACGAGGACGAGATGGTCAAGGCGATCGGCGCTGCCGCTCGCCTTGACCGGGATCAGTGCCGGGCGGCTGCTGAGCGGCGTTTTTCGATGCACCGGATGGTGGCCGACTACGAGCGCCTCTACCAGGCTATCCTGGCAACCGGCGGGGTGACTTCTCGAGCCTGGCGGGCCGGGCTTACCGCTTGAGCGTGACACGCGCACTGGGTGAGCGGCCGGCTTCTGCCCCGGAGGCGGTGCCATGACAGATCCGTGGGCCCTGACCGGCGGGCCCACCGGTCACGGGCCTGCACACGACCTGGTTACCCTGATCGACGGTTCGACCTTCTGTATCAGCGATCGTGGCGGGGCCATCCTGCAAGGG
>DPMS01000458.1 GCA_003541285.1 Actinomycetota bacterium | reverse complement strand
TCACGGCCGGTGCTTCGGTCAGGAAAGCCCACAGGTGAAGTGCCGCGTAGGCACGCCAGGGGCGCCAGCGGTCCGCCCGGCCCGGCTCACAGCCCAGCCGCTCCATGGCCCGGCGCACGCCCAGGTCCGTGCCGGGGAAAGCGTCCGGGTCGCCGCCTGCCCGCATCAGGATGTAGGCGGCGGTCCACGGACCCACGCCAGGCAGCTCCGCGAGCCTGGCAGCGGTTTCCTCGGGGTCAGCGCCTGCATCGAGATTGAGCTTGCCTGCCGCGCAGGCTGTGGCCAGGGCACGCAACGTCGCCTGCCGGCCTGTGGTCAGCCCGAGGCCGGACAGGTCGGCGTCGGCAAGGCCGGCCGGGGTGGGGAACAGCACCGTCAGCGTGCCGCCCACATCGCCGGGCCCCGGCTCGCCCGCCGCCGTCAGCGGGGTGCCATAACGGCCGGCCAGCCGTCCGGCGAAGGTGCGGGCGGCGGAGACCGAGACCTGCTGGCCGAGGACCGCGCGCACGGCCAGCTCAAAACCGTCGTAGGCGCCCGGCACCCGCAATCCTGGCCGGGCCGCGATGAGGGGTGCGAGGATGTCGTCGGCGGCCAGCACCGCGGAGATCGCCTGCGGCTCGGCGTCGAGGTCGAAGAGCTTGCGGCAGCGCGATACCACCTGGCCGACCCCTTTCAGGCCGGTGAGGCGGACCCGCAGCAGCACCTGGCCCTGGCGTGCCGTCGGCGGGGGCACGAGCTCGATGATCCCGGACCCGCCCGGGGCCCGGATCGTGCGTGCGTACCGGTCCTGGTCCACGTGCTCCACCCCGGGGATCGCGCGGGCCGCCAGGAAGCCGAGCAGCGACGGCCCGTCGAACGGCTCGCGGCAGGCGAGCCGGAGCGTGAGCCACGTCCCATCCGCCGCTGCATCCCCGGGCGCCTCCTGCCCCCCCGGTCCACCCGGGCGGCGCAGCGCGGATGGCGGCTGAGCGTAAACCTCCTGGAAGCTCGCGTTGAACTGGCGGATGCTGGAGAACCCGCTCGCGAACGCGATCTCGGTCACCGGCATGCGCGTCTCGGCGAGCAGCCGGCGCGCCGTCTGCAGGCGGGTCGTCCGGGCCAGCGCGATCGGCGTGGTGCCGAGCTCGGCCAGCAGCAGCCGGCGCAGATGCCGGTCGGTCACCGCCAGCCGCCGGGCCAGCCCGCTGATCCCGTGCTGGTCGGCGTACCCGTCAGCGATCAGCCGGACCGCCCGCGCGGCGAGATCGGCCCGGGTGTTCCAGTCGGGGGAACCCGGGCTGGCTTCCGGGCGGCAGCGCCGGCAGGCGCGGAACCCCGCGGCTTCCGCCGCTCCGGCGTGCGGGAAGAACCGCAGATTCCGCCGGGCCGGGGTACGGGCCGGGCAGATCGGCCGGCAATAGATCCCGGTACTGGTGACTCCGGTGAAGAAGCGGCCGTCAAACCGCGGGTCGCGGGCCACGACCGCCCGGTAGCAGGTGTCGAAGTCGAGCGTCATACCTTGATTCAAGCCGAGGCAGGGCGATGGTGCTGGCGGGAATCGGACCTGANNGACCTGATGGCCGGCCTTGTGTGGGTGCCGGTTGCCAGGCACACGCTGGGCCCGCGGTCGCGGGTCGGCCCACCCGGCGGCGGGACCCGGGCCCTCCTGCCTCGTCATGAAATGGGCTGGTTGCGTTCTTTCAACGACTTACCGGCGTAATAGCCGGAAGACCTGCTCTGCGCCTAGTGTGCGGACGTGGCATTTGTCGGGCGGGAGCGGCAGCCGGCCGTGGCGGGCAGCCGGTGACCCGGCTGACTGGCCTGATCCGGGGCCTGCTCCACCACGGCGGCACAACTGTCATGATTTTCGCCGCGGCGCTGGTGGCCTCAGCGGCTGCCGCTACCGGGCCGGCCTACTACACGGCGGCGAAGATCTCCATCCTGCGCGACACCCTGGCCAGCAGCGGTTATCTGGGGAGGGGTTTCGAGGCCGACCAGAGCGGCGCGGTGAACGGGCTGCTCGACCCGCTGGTGGCTGAGGTGCGCTCGCACCTTGGCAGGAGTGTGGGGGGCCCGGCGGGCATCCGGCGGATGTTCGCGCCCCCGGTCGAGGCGCTGCAGGCGGACGCGGTGGATGTCCGGCTGAATGCCACCATCCCCGTGGTCTGGCGCAGCGGCGTCTGCGGCCATCTGCGGATCCGTGGCAGCTGCCCCACCCGGCGCGGCCAGATCGTGATCAGCAACTCGCTGAGCAGTTCGCTGGCCCTGCCGCATCCCTGGCACATCGGCCAGCAGGTGCGGCTGCCTGGCTGGGGGGCGCTCACGGTCACCGGGATCTACACCCCACCGGACATCAGCCCCGACTACTGGTTCGGCGCGGGCCCCTCCTACTTCCCGCATGAGCACCCGGCAGCGGGGCCGCCGCCGCGCGGCGCCTCAGTGTTCGATGCCATGTTCACCGCGCGTGCCACCATGACCAGCGAGCCGCCGGCCATGCAGGGTACGGCCACCGTCGACGAACTGCTGGTGCCGACGAACGTGCCGGTGAGCCAGGTGCCGGGGCTGCTCGCGGGGATGAACGAGCTGTCCACCAATATCCAGCTGAACGCGCTGCAGGTGATCATCACCAGCGACATCCCGGCCACGCTGGGCGTCGTCCAGTCAGGCTGGGACGCGATTGCCGTGCCCGTGGTCCTGATCACCGCCCAGCTGCTCGTGCCGGTGTGGCTGCTGCTGTTCCTGGCGGTGCGCGACGCGGCGGAGGCGCGCGGCCCGGAGGTCGCGCTCGCCAAGCTGCGCGGGTACGGGCCCTGGCGCAGCATGGTTTTCGGGCTGTCCGAGCCGGTCATCCTGCTCGGTCTCGCGCTGCCGGCCGGCGTGCTGGCGGGCTGGGCCGCCAGCACGGCACTCGGCCGGGTGCTGCTGCGGCCCGGCACCCCGGTAGGGCTGCCGCCCTTCGCCTGGGCCACGGCGGCGGCAGCCACCGCGGGCGGGCTCACCGCTGTCGTTGTCGCCGCGTTGCGGACCGTGCGCCGGCCTGTCGTGGAACAGTGGCGCCGCGCGGGCCGGCGCGCGGCTGACCGCGGCTGGGTGCTCGACGCCGTCCTGGTGACGGGCGCCGCCGCCGGGCTGCTCGACCTGGTGGTCAGCGGGCAGATCACCTCGGCCCGCCGCAGCGTGCTCGGGCTGCTTGTGCCCGGCCTGATCGGGCTGGCCGTGGCGGTGGTGGCGTCACGGCTGCTGCCGGTGGCCTGCCGGGCGCTGTTCCAGCGGACCAGCCAGGGCTGGGGGGTGGGGGGTTTTCTCGCGGTGCGGCACATCGCCCGCCGCCCAGGCGGTGTCCGGACCACGATGGTGCTCGCCACGTCCTTCGCCCTGGCCGGTTTCGCGGTCGCCGCATGGTCGGTGAACCGCGGCAACGACCAGCTCATCGCGGGTACCGAGGTCGGAGCGCCCACCGTGCTGACGGTCAGCGTCCCAACCGGGCGCGACCTGGGCGAGATCGTGGATCATGTGGACCCGGGCGGGCATCTGGCCGCCGCCGTGGACCGGTACACCAGCCTGAGCAGTGGCAACGCCGGGCTTTCCACACTGGGGGTGCAGCCAGAGCGGTTCGCCCGTGTCGCTTACTGGAACCCCAGCTTCGCGGCCGCGCCGCTGCGGTCGCTGACAGCCGCCCTCGCCCCGCCCGCGCCACCTCCCGTCATCCTGACCGGCGATGCCCTGCGGGTCACCGTGCAGGTCCGCTCGTTCGCCCCGGCCGGGGCCGGGCTGGCCGCCGATGTCACGGTCCCGGCGGGCACCGGTCTCACCCCGGTCAGCCTGGGCAGCCTCCCGGCCCGGGGCACGGTCACGCTGACCGGCCAGCTGACCGGCTGTCCCTGCACGCTGCACGATCTCACCATCAGCCTGGTTCCCGGCCAGCACACCCAGGTGGTCGCCGGCGATCTGGTCTTCACCGGCATGCAGGTGCACAGCAGCGCAGGCTGGGCTGCGGTCAACGCAGGGCTCACCGATGCCGCACGGTGGCGGGCGGGGATCGCCGACCACCCACCCGACACGCTCAGCGCGGCCGGCGGCGGGCTGGGATGGCGGTTCGTAACGCCCGGAACGCAAAGCCCGGCCATCGTCTCGGTCAACCGGCCGGCCGAGCTTCCCGCGATCGTCGCCGCCGCGCTGACCGGTGGGCGCCGCGGCCCCATCCCCGGCGTGGGGCTGGACGGCGGGCCGCTGCTGCTGCGCCCGGTCGCGGCGGTGGCCGAGGTGCCATCGGCAACGACAGACGGCGCCATCGTGGATCGCCGGTATGCGGAGCTGGCCGCCAGCGGGAATCTGTCGCAGGTGACCGAGCAGGTCTGGGTCGCCGCTGGCGGGCGCCACGTCATCGCGGCCCGGCTCGCGGCCGCAGGCGTGCACGTACTGGCGGTGCAGACCGCCGATGCGGTGGCCGCCCAGCTCGGACGGCAGGGCCCCGGCCTGGCGAGCGTGCTCTTCCTCGCCGATGCCGCCGCCGCGGCCGTCCTCGCGGTGGGTGGCGCGATCCTCGGGCTGTATCTGTCCGCGCGCAGGCGGCGGTACGAGTATGCCGCGCTGGCCGCCTCCGGTGTGGCCCGCGCTACGCTGCGCCGCTCGCTGCTGGCCGAGCAGCTGGCGGTGCTCGGGTTCGGCGTTGCTGTCGGCATCGGTGCCGGGCTGGCAGCCGCCGCGATCGCCCTGCCCGACGTTCCCGAGTTCATCTCCCAGCCGCAGGCCTTTCCGCTGTCCTACACCCCGGCGGCCGGGCAGCTGGCGGCGCTGCTCGGGGTGGCCGCCGCGCTGCTGCTCGCCGCGGCGGCCCTGGCGAGCGCCGCGCTGATCCGTGGGGTCCGGCTCAGCCAGCTGCGGGAGGCCCCGCCATGACAGACAGCGCGGTCCGCTGCGACAACCTGGTCCACGTCTACGGAACCCCCGGCCAGGAGGTCACCGCGTTGCGCGGGGTCGATCTGACTGTCGACGGCGGGGAGACCGTGGCGCTGCTCGGGCCGAGTGGCGCCGGCAAGTCCACCCTGCTCTGGCTGCTGGCCGGCCTGCTGCGCCCCACCGCGGGCACGGTCGAGGTGTACGGGCGCAAACCGGGCGCGCTGTCCGCCCAGGCCGCCGCCGGCCTGCGGCGCAGCGAGGTCGGTGTGGTGCTGCAGACGCCGGGGCGCAACCTGCTGCCCTACGAGACAGCCCTCGGCAACATCATGTTCGCGCAGCGGCCCACCCGCCGCCGCTGGGCGGCCAGGCACCGCCGGGCGGCCCAGCTGCTGGACATGGTCGGCCTCGGCCCGGTCGCGCACCGGCCCGCGGGGAAGCTGGCCGGTGGTGAGCAGCAGCGGCTCGCGGTCGCGGTCGCGGTGGCCAACAAGCCACGGCTCCTGCTCGCCGACGAGCCGACCAGCCAGCTCGACCCTGGGTCGGCCGCCGACGTCATCGGGCTGATCCAGACGGCCAACCGTGAATCTGGCATAACGGCGCTGGTGGTGACCCACGACCCAGCGGTCGGGGCGGCGTTCGGGCGGACCGTGACCATCCGCGACGGCCGGGTAGGCGCGGAGGGCCGCGCCGGCGAGGAGTTCGTGGTCGTGGGGCGCGATGGCACGGTCCAGCTGCCACCGGACACCCTGGATCTGCTGCCGCCCGGATCGCTGGCCCGTGCCGTGCGCACCGCGAACGGGGTGGAACTCCGCCCGGTCAGCCCGGAGGCCGAATGAGCATCCTGGAAGCGCGCGGCCTGGCGTACACGCGCGACGGCCAGCAGATCCTGTCCGGGATCAGCGTGTCGGTTGAGCCGGGTGAATGCCTGGCGGTCACCGGCCCGTCCGGTTCCGGCAAGACCAGCCTGCTCGCGCTGCTTGCGGGTTTGGAAGCGCCCGGCTCAGGCGAGGTCCGCATCGATGGCACCAGGCTCACCGGGGTGGCCGGCCCCAGCCGGGGCGTCGCCCTGGTGCTTCAGGGCTACGGCCTGGTCAGCCTGCTCACCGCGGCGGAGAACATCGAGGTTGCGCTGCGCGCCGCCGGGTGGGCGCCGGCCCGCGCGGCGGCAGCCGCGCGGGAGGCTCTCGGCTGGGTTGGCCTCAGCGCGCACGCGGACCAGCTGACCGAGGAACTCTCCGGCGGGCAGCAGCAGCGCGTNNTGATCGCCGACGAGCCCACCGCTGAACTTGATCCCGTATCGCGCACCCTTGCCCTGTCCCGGCTTTTCGAGGTAACCACCGATGGCGGGGCACTGGTCCTGGCCACCCATGACCCCGAAGTAGCAGCACGCTGCGACCGGATCCTCGACCTCCGTCCCGCCGCGGACGGCTCCCGCGCTTCATGGGGGCAGGGCTGAGGGTTACCGGGGCCGGGCGGAGCGCCGCCAGGCATCCGGGCCCGGCGCGGGCGGGGCGGTGAGCGTGCGGGAACGGCCGGCCCACACCGTGGTGTCACGCTCCCGGCGCNNGATCGGCCCGGGCAGCAGGTCACGGATGTTGTCTTCGCCACGGGTCAGGATCCATTTCTGCGCGACATGCTCGCCCGCCTCCTCGACCCGTTCCCGGTCCGGCCCGAGCCGGGCGACAGCCATGGTGTGCCCGAGTGGGCGCAGCGCCGACCTCGGTGGCGGGGGGCGCTCGCCGAACAACTGCGCGGGAGAGGGGACGGCCGCGGCGAGCGGGCCGGCGGGGGCGTGGTCCGGCCCGGCCACCGTCTGCCGGGAGAAGTACGGCTCCATGAACGCCCGGTCCAGCACTTCCACCGTGTCCGATTCCCAGACCAGCCGCTCGGCCTGGTTGGTGCCGAACGGGGGCTCGACCCCCCACAGGTGGACCCGGACACCGAACGCCTGCGCGGCCTCCACGGCGGGCACCATGTCCTCGTCCCCGGCGACCAGGAC
>DPMS01000903.1 GCA_003541285.1 Actinomycetota bacterium | reverse complement strand
CGATCACCATGGGCATCCGGTCATGGATCCGGCCAACGCTGTCTTCGGCCCGGGTAGTGATGATCGTGGCGGTCCATAGCCAGGCGTCCGGATGATCGTCCGGGTAGGCCGTGTTCCGCCAGATCTCATACAGGCCGGCGAAGGCGAGCACGCCGCCATCGCCGCGGTGGATGTAGTACGGCTGCTTGCGCACCCGCCCGGCCTCGCTCACCTGCTGCCACTCATAGAAACCGTCCGCGGGCAGCAGGCACCGGCGCCTGGCGAACGCCTGCCGGAACGCGGGCTTGGAGTCCACGGTCTCCGCCCGCGCGTTGATCAGGCGGCTGCCGATCGAGATGTCCTTGGCCCACGACGGAACCAGGCCCCAGCGCACCACGCGCAGCTCACGGGCCACCTCCTGCGGGGGTGAGTCCCCGTGGCCACGGCTTCGCCGGGTGAGCACGGCGTACACCTGCTTGGTCGGGGCCACGTTGTAGTCAGGCTCCAGCGATTGGGTCACGCGGTCACGCTCGATCCGGAACTCGGCGAGGAGTTCCTGGCGCTTGCGCGCAGACGCAAACCGGCCGCACATGTCATCACCCTGTCGCCGCGTGAGAGGCGTAAGAAGTACACAAGAATGGGCTTTTCATAGCCACGATCCTGGTTTGCCAAACATCAGCCTGCATTCACCGGCTGGCCACCGGGGAGTTTGATTCTTCCCCGGCGGCACCGATCCAGTCCGCTTCCGGCGGCCAGAGCATGGCCTAGGCTCGCAGCATGGACAGGCAGCAGCCGCCCGGGGACGGTTCCCCGCGCTGGCCGGCCCCGGCCGCGGCCGGCCCGGTGCGTGCGCACCTGACCCTGCCCGGCTCCAAATCCATGACCAACCGGGCGCTGGTGCTCGCCGCCCTCGCGGGCGGGCCGGGCGCCGTCACCAACCCGCTGCGGGCCAGGGACACACTGCTGATGGCCCGGGCGCTGACCGCCCTGGGGGCGGCCATCGAGGAGGACGGCGGCAGCGCGGCCGGCCCGGAGCGCTGGCTGGTTTCCCCGGGCCAGCCAGCCGGTGATGTCCGGGTCGATGTCGGCAACGCCGGCACGGTAATGCGCTTCGTACCACCGGTCGCGGCGCTGACCGCGGTCACGGTCGGGTTCCACGGGGACGCCCGGGCTTCCCAGCGCCCGGTCGGGCCGATCCTGGCCGCCCTGCGTGAACTCGGCGCCGTCATCGACGACGGTGGGCGCGGCGCCATCCCGTTCACCGTGCGGGGGAACGGGTCCCTGGCCGGCGGTGTGGTCACCCTCGACGCTTCGGCCTCCTCGCAGCTGGTCTCCGGCCTGCTGCTCGCTGCCCCCCGCTACGGCAAGGGCGTGGAAGTACGCCACCAGGGCGGGCGGGTTCCCTCCGCGCCGCACATCGCCATGACCGTCCAGATGCTGCGCGACGCGGGAATCGAGGTGGAGACGGCCTGCAGGCAGCCGGGGGGCGGTGTGGCCGACACCTGGCGGGTCCATCCGGGGATGATCGGGTCCCGCACCCAGTTCGTTGAGCCTGATGTGGTCAATGCTGTTCCGTTCCTTGCCGCCGCGGTGGTCACCGGGGGGAGCGTGACCATCCGCGACTGGCCCCGGCAGACCTGTCAGCCGGCTGCGCAGATCGTGGACCTGATCACCCGGGTCGGCGCCCGGTGCGAGACCACCGCTGGCGGGCTGACGGTCACCGGCACCGGGACGGTCCACGGCATCACCGCCGACCTCGCCGATGTGCCCGAACTGGCGTCGGTACTGACCGCGGTGGCGGCACTGGCGGACTCCCCCTCCAGGCTCACCGGTATCGCGCACATCCGCCAGCAGGAGACAGACCGCCTCGCGGCGCTCGCCACCGAGATCAACGCACTCGGTGGCGGAGTCACCGAGCTCCCCGATGGCCTGGTGGTCGAGCCACGGCCGCTGCACGGCGGGGTCTTCGCCAGCTACGACGACCACCGGCTGGTGATGGCCGCCACCGTGCTCGGGCTCGCCGTCCCCGGCATCGAGGTCCAGAACGCGGCCACGGTCGGCAAGACGTTCCCGGAGTTCCCCAGCCTGTGGTCGGCAATGGTGGAGGGCCCGCCCTGAGCAGCCGGGCCAGCCACGCCGGCCTGGACGAGGACGATGTGCGGGTGCGCCCGGGGCGAGGTTCCCGCCCCCGCACCCGGCGGCGGCCAGCCCACGAAGGCGCGGCGCAGGCATTCGTGGTCGCGGTAGACAGGGGCAGGTACCGGTGCCTGGTGGGGGACCGCATGGTCACCGCCATGACGGCCCGCGAGCTTGGCCGCAAGGGGGTCGTGGTCGGTGACACGGTCGCGCTGGCCGGGGACGTCTCCGGCGCGCCCGGCAGCCTGGCCCGGGTGGTCCGGGTGGAACCGCGGACCTCGGTGCTGCGCCGGTCCGCCGACGACACCGATCCGGTGGAGCGGGTCATCGTCGCCAACGCCAGCCAGCTGATCATCGTCTGCGCGCTCGCTGATCCGCCACCACGGCCACGGCTCATCGACCGTTTCCTGGTCGCGGCATTCGATGCCGGTCTCACCCCGCTGCTGTGCCTGACCAAGTCCGACCTGGGCACGCCCGATGCACTGCTGGCGGCCTACGGGCCGCTGGGTGTCCCGCACGTGGTGATCGGACGGCCGCTCACCGCCACCGTCCTCGCCCCAGTGCGCGAGCATGCCGCCGGGCGCATCAGTGTCCTGGTCGGCCACTCGGGCGTCGGCAAGTCTACCCTGGTCAACGCCCTGATTCCGGAAGCCGAGCGGGCGGTTGGCGAGGTCAGCCCGGTCACCGGCCGGGGCAGGCACACCTCGTCCTCCGCGGTCGCCCTCCCGCTGCCAGGGGGTGGCTGGATCATCGACACCCCCGGGCTGCGCGGGTTCGGGCTGGGGCATGTCGCACCCGACCGGGTGGTCCGCGCGTTCCCCGACCTGGCCGGTGGCGTGGCGGCCTGCCCGCCCGGATGCACGCACCTGGAGCCCGACTGCGCCCTCGATGACTGGGTCCGGGACCAGGGCAGCGACATCCGGCTGGCGGCCCGGCTCGACTCGCTGCGCCGGCTGCTGCGCAGCCGCGAGGGCGCGGAGCCAGCCTGATCCGGCCGATCACGGAACGGCCGCGCGGCTGCTCAGCAGAGGCCGGCCGGGGCTGAGGCGGTGCAGTGGTTACCGGAAAAGACGTTGCCGGTGCCCGTCTGGTCCCAGATCAGGTCGAGGGGCCTGTTGCCGTGGGCGCTGTTGCCGATGATCTTGTCGTCGACCGGGTCGCTACCGCCGGTCTGGGACCTGGCGCTGAAGACGACGATCCCGCCGGAGCTGAACTGCTTGCCGGCGTTGTCATACACGCTGTTGTGTGCCACCAGGGTGCGGGTCGTGCCGAGCAGCAAGATGCCGCCGCCCTTCAGCTCGACCGGCACATCGCCGCTTGGCTTACAGTCAGCGTTGTTGGCGGACACGGTGTTGTCCTCGATGGCCGCGTTTCCCGCGCCGCCGGCCTGGCCGTCGTCCAGCACCAGGATTCCCTGGCAGTTGGCTCGCAGCACGTTGTCGTTGACTGTCACCCCGCGGGCGTGCCGGATGAGGATCCCGAACTCGTTGTTCCAGGCACGGTTGTCGCGCGCCACCGTCGCCGCGTCGGGCGAGTCCCCGACATAGAAGCCCGCCTCAGCGTTTCCGGTGGCCCCATCGTGAGCGAACATCGTGCGCGTGGACGCGAACTGGACGATCCCATACCCACCGTCGTCGCGCGCAGTCACGTTCATGACGATCAGCCCGGTGGTGCCGTACCCGAGCACGCCGTTGCCGCCGAAGCCGATGACGGACAGGTCATGGACCACGACACCGCTGACCGGTGTGATGACTGCGCCCGTCTTGGTGTTCAGCTTCGAGGCGAGGATGCAGATCCCGGTCCCGCCGAAGACTGTGCTGCAGATCGTGCCCGGCAGGTGCGCCGGTGGCGCCACGATCGTCCCGCCTGCGGTGTCCCCCGCCCCGCGCAGCGTGATCCGGTCGGTGCGGATCTCCACGCTCTGGTGATACACGCCCGCCATGAGCTGCACCGTGGTACCCGGGGCTGCCATGTCCACCGCTTTCTGGATGGAGTGCCCCAGCGGCACCACGATGACCTTCCCGCTGGCCGCGGACACCGCGCCCGCGAATCCTGCGCTCAGTACCAGCCCCGCGGCCGCCGCTGAGACGCAAGCGGTCAACCTGCGCATGTCCCGACCCCCCCGCCAGCAGCTCCGGTGACTGCTGGTAACGCAAGGTATCGTTGTGACTACGCATTGTGTATAGCATTCGGGGCCGGCGCGCCGGCGGCTACCAGGCGTATGCCTCCGGGGCAGCTCCGCCGGGACCCGGGAAGATCTCATCCAGGCGGGCCAGCGTTCCGGCGTCCAGCGTGATCGGCAGTGCCCGCAGCGCGCTCTCCAGTTGCGCGACTGTGCGCGGACCGATGATGGGTGCGGTCACGGCAGGCTGATGGAGCAGCCAGGCGAGGGCGACAAGGGCAGGCTCCGCGCCGAGCCCAGCGCAGAGCTTCTCGTAGGCCTCCACCTGAGGGCGCATCCGGGCCAGGGCCTCGGCGGCGCGGCCGCCCGAACTGCGCTCACCGGAATCCTTGCGGCCGGTACCACTCAGCAGGCCGCCGTGCAGCGGGCTCCAGGCGATCACACCTACGCCGTATCCCTGGCAGGCCGGGAGGACCTCCAGTTCCACCGTGCGGGCGGCAAGGTTGTACAGCGACTGCTCACTGACCAGGCCCAGCGAAGGCCGGCGCCAGGCCGCCTCCTGGGCCTGGGCAATGTGCCAGCCGGCGAAGTTGGACGACCCAACATAGATGATCTTCCCCTGGGTGCGCAGGACGTCCATGGCCTCCCAGATCTCTTCCCAGGGTGTGGACCGGTCCACGTGGTGCATCTGGTACAGGTCGATGTGGTCGGTGCCGAGCC
>DPMS01000365.1 GCA_003541285.1 Actinomycetota bacterium | reverse complement strand
GCTGACCGCGTCGAGATCGAGGCGCTGCGCGGCGAGTTCACCGACGCGGCGATGATGCGCGACGGGGACCGCCTTGCGTCGCTGTTCACCCACGATGGCGCGCTGCGGATGCCCAACATCCCCGCCGAGTTCCACAGCCGGGAGGAGATCCGCGCCGGGCGCGAGCGGCTACAGGCTCAATGGGACTACTTCGTGCAAACCACGCACCCGGGCACGATCCAGCTTGACGGCGACACCGCGACCGGCCGTGCTTACATCCAAGAGCTCGCACGCACTCGCGACGGCTGGTCGGGGCTGAACTACGCCATCTACCACGACCGCTACCAGCGCACCGGCGACGGCTGGAAGTTCACCGAGCGCTTCTACGAGGTCAGGTACCACGACACCACTCCGCTGGCGGGCTCGGCGCCCCGCGCAGCGGGGGCGCCCGCTGACCCGCCGGCCGGGAACACGTCTCGGCCGGTGTGACAGCGGACCCGCAGGCCGGTGTCATGGCGCAGCGGCAGGCGGCGGCGGCAATGTCCCGCTGCGCCACAACCAGGAACCAAGCAGCGGCAGGTTCAGCGCACCACAACCAGAACAGGAGAATCTGCGATGATCAGGATCGGTATCATCCTCGGCAGCACCCGCCCCAGCCGCAATGGCGAACAGGTCGCCAAGTGGGTCTATGACGTGGCATCGCGTCGCAGCGACGCCGAGGTCGAGCTGATAGACCTGCGTGACTACCCGCTGCCGCACCTGGATGAGCCGCTGTCGCCCTTCCTGGGCCAGTACCAGAACGAGCACACCGGGCAGTGGGCGGACAAGATCGCCTCGTTCGACGGGTTCCTCATGGTCACCCCCGAGTACAACCACTCCACCTCCGGGGTGCTCAAGAACGCCATCGACTACCTGTACGCCGAGTGGAACAACAAGGCGGCCGGGTTCGTCTCCTACGGCCTTGAGAGCGGCGTCCGGGCAGCCGAGCACCTGCGGCTGGTCTGCGGGGCACTGCAGATGGCTGCCGTAAGCCAGCAGGTCATGCTGTCGCTGCGGACCGAGTTCGAGAACTTCACCATCTTCAAGCCGGGCGACCACGACGTCGCCACGCTGGACACACTGCTGGACCAGGTCGTCGCCTGGAGCACCGCGCTCGCGCCGCTGCGCACCGCTTCCCGCGCCGCCGCATGAACGGCTGCAAGACCATCCCCGGCACCGCAAAGCCGCTGTGCGACCGGCCCCGGCCCGCATCCCAGGTCGACGACGCGCACCGGGCCAGCGCCACGGCGGCGCACCCCCTCAACGATTGGGGCAGGCAAGGCAGCAACGCGCCGAGCGAGTTGAAGCTCCTCGCCCAGCCGCTGCAACTCCGGATCGGCCGCGTTACGTGACCGTCCGGAATCTCCGGCCGTGGCCGCAGGTGGGCTAGCCACCAGCGCACGCCGTGCTTAGCCGCCGAACGGTTCCTGCCGGGCATGGGCTGCATGCCGTTGCTGAATATGCACGCTTATCCGGGCGCCTGTTCCGCGAGGGCCTCGAGGACCGGCAGCGCCTGGCGGAGCGCGGCGACGTCCCTGCGGTCCAGCAGCGTGATGCCGGCTGCCAGCCGGCTGGTACTGTCACGGCGCACCGCGTCGAGCAGTGCCTGGCCGGCCTGGCTGAGAGCGACGAGACAGATCCGGTGGTCGGCCGGGTGCGCTCTGCGCTCTGCCCACCCGAGCCTGACCAGGACCTCAACAGCGCGCGACATGGTCGGGACTGCGATGCCTGCGCGCGCCGCCAGGTCCCCGACCGGCAGCGGGCCGGACGTGGACAGGACCGCGAGCACCGTTAGCCTGCTGGTCGCGCCGCCGTCCACCACCGGTTGGCACCCGGGCTTTCGCGCGCCGCATCTGCCTGGTCATTGCCACTTTGAGCCCGGGCCGTGGCCCGGCCGTTGGCCTGCGGCGATGGCTGCGTGGCGCCGGGCGCGGCGACCGCCGCCATGGCTCCGGGGGCTGCTGGAACGTGCTCGTCGTGGACGTACCTGCCGCCCCGCAGTAGTGAGGCTACGGCCGCGATCAGGCATGCGGCGATGGCGAAGTCGAAGGCGATCGACAGGCCCTGGGAGAACGCTGGTGAGATCAGGGACGGGAAGAAGCCGCGGCCAGTGAGGTAGGCGGCATGGCTGGGGGGCAGGTGGGCGATGACTGGGCCGAGCAGGGTGCGCACCGGGTTGTAGCCGAGCAGCGAGGCGAACAGCACCGCCACCGGTGGCAGGGCTGCGAGCTTCGCCGCCGCGGCTGCGGGGACGCCTTGGGCGGCCAGGCCGTGGGTGAGGGTGGATGGCAGCGAGGAGGCCAGCCCAAAGATGATCAGGGTGAAGAAGATGCCGATGGACAGCACCATCGCCGAGTTCTGGAAGGTCGCGCTCATGCCCGATCCGACGCCGCGGCGCTCCGCGGGCAGGCTGTTCATGATTGCGGCCCGGTTCGGCGAGGCGAACAAGCCCATTCCGGCCCCGTTGAGCAGCAGGATCAGCGCGAACTGCCAGTACACGAAGTCAACGGGCAGGCGCTCCAGCAGCAGGAACGAGCCCGCCGCTACCACCATGCCGCCGGTAGTGAATGGTCGTGCCCCGAAGTGGTCGGACAGCCACCCGGACAGCGGCCCGGCGATGAGGAACCCGGCGGTGAGCGGCAGCATGGCGATCCCCGCCCACAACGGCGTCACGCTGAAGGCGTAGCCATGCCTGGGCAGGTAGATGCCCTGCAGCCAGATGATCAGGATGAACATCAGCCCGCCCCTGCCCAGGCTGGACAGCAGGCTGGCCAGGTTCCCGGCGGTGAACGCCCGGATCCTGAACAGGCCAAGCCGGAACATCGGGTGGGCGGCCCTGGTCTCCACGAAGCAGAAGAGCACCAGCATGGCCGCGCCACCGGCGATGGTGCCGATCACGAACGGGCTGGTCCAGCCCATGGTGTGCCCGCCGTAGGGCTGGATGCCGTAGGTGATCCCGACCAGCAGCGCGATCAGCCCGATGCCGAATGTGAGGTTGCCCCACCAGTCCAGCCTGGATGGCCGGCGCACCCCCAGTTCGCGCAGCTTCCAGTACGCCCAGAACGTGCCGAATGCCCCGAACGGGACCGACACCAGGAACACCAGGTGCCACTCCACCGGGCCGAGCAGCCCGCCGAGAACCAGCCCGATGAACGAGCCTGCGATACCGGCCACCTGGTTCAGGCCCAGGGCCAGCCCGCGCTGATCGGAGGGGAAGGCGTCGGTGAGCAGTGCGCTGGAATTGGCCATCAGCATCGCCCCGCCCACGCCCTGCAGGATCCGCATCACGATCAGCCACAGCGCAGCGGCCGTCCCGTGCATCCAGGTCAGCGACAGCATGACCGAGAACACGGAGAACACCGCGAAGCCCAGGTTGTACATCCGCACCCGGCCGTACATGTCACCAAGGCGGCCGAAGCTCACCACAAGCACCGCGGTGACCACGATGTACCCCATGATCAGCCACAGAAGCAGGCTCGTGTTCCCCGGCTGCAGCGGATTGACACCGATCCCGCGGAAGATGTCCGGCAGCGCGATCAGCAGGATTGACGCGTTGACCGTCGCCATCAGCACGCCGAGCGTGGTATTCGACAACGCGATCCACTTGTAGTGGCGCCCGGGCCCGCCTCGGGCCGCGGGCCCGTCCAGCCGTGGCCCGCCGCCGGGCTGTGCGGCACGGCCGGGTTCACGGGCAGGAGGCGGAAATGAGGCAGCCGGCATCGGAATCCCTCCCAGCCCGGGACCCGTTCCCGGGCGCGCGGACCGCGCCGTGCGCCGGGCCGGCTTCCAGGCGCTGGAGTAGTTGCTTAATACAAACTAACATGATGAGGGGAGCAGTGCGCAATCCTGATGTGGGCGGGCGCGGCCTTCCGGCACCGCCGCCGCGCCGGAGTGGCGACCATCGTGGCGGTGGCGGGCGGGCTGGACGTCGGCTCCGCGGAAACGCTGAGCAGGTGGGTTCGCCAGGCCAAGGCGGATGCGGGTTCACGGCTGGGCGTGGGCAACGGCCTGTCCGGACAGGTCGCGACCCTGATTACAGGGCCTTGGCCTCAGCCCTGCGCTGCTCATTCAGGGAGAAAATACGTTTTCAAGTATTGCCTCGCATCCAATGTCAGCCGTAAGTTTAAATGGTCGTTCAATGGCGAGCGTGAGGGCGATGAAAAGGGGTTCTGCGATGGGGCGATCTGCGCACTCGGGCCTGACCAGGCGACTGCGGGAGGCACATGCCGCCTCCGAGGAATCCGCAGCGACCGGGATACCGATTGATGAGGTAGCAGAGCTACGGGCGGATCGCCGCGATCGCCAGCGCCGCACCGCTCGTGAGGCGGTCGAGACCTACAACGATGCCGCCCAACGAGTGCTCGAGCGCGGAGCACCAGAGGACCACGCGGCCAAGTGGGTGGCCATGGAAAACGTCAAGCGCGTGGGCAGGCGCGAGTTCCTCACGGGCGCCGCCAGGGCGGGGGCCGGCATCGCCGCCTCAGCGCTGGTGGCAGGTACCGCCCTCAGGCCGCAGCGAGCGGCCGCCGGCACGAAGCAGCCGACCATAGCCATCGTGGGCGCTGGTCTCGCGGGGCTCCGGTGCGCACACATGCTCTACTCGCAGAAGGGCTGGACCTCGACCATCTACGAGGCCACCTCTGACATCGGTGGGCGCTGCGAGACCCAGCGCAACTACTGGAAGAACAGCCTGATCGCGGAGATGCACGGGGAGTTCATCTCCTCCGAGCATTCCTCCATGCTGGGGCTGGCGAGCCTGTTCAACCTCTCGCTTGACAACACCCGGGCATACGCGTCCGGCACGGCCGATACCTACTGGGTCAACGGTGCCCGCTATACGCAGGCCCAGCTTGATGCGGACTGGCAGTCGTGGGCGTGGAACCTGTTCCAGTCAGCGATCAAGCAGGCGCCCTGGCCGCAGAGCTACAACAGCTACAACGCGACCGGGTATGCCTGGGATCACCTGAGCGTCCCTGAGTGGATCAACCAGTACATGCCGGGTGGAACGGCGGGGAACTTCGGGGCGGTCTGCCTGCAGAACGTGATCGACGAGTACGGAGGGGACCCGTCAGACCAGTCCGCGCTGAACCTGACGATGATCCTCGGGTACTACGACAGCAAGGGTCCCTGGGTTCAGGGCCAGTACCCCCCCTTCCCCTACCTCGCGGGCACCGACGAGCTGTATCACATCACCGGGGGCAACGACCAGATCGTCAAGGGCCTGGTTAGCCAGCTGCCCCCGGGGACCATCAAGACGGGGCAGGGCCTCGTGGCCCTGGTGGCCAACAGCAACGGGAGCTACACCCTCACCTTCCAAAGCGGCTCCACGACCCAGCAAGTGACGGTCGACAGCGTGGTCCTCGCCCTTCCGTTCAAGACGCTGCGGAACGTGGACCTTTCGAAGGCCGGGTTCTCGCCCCTGAAGATGACGGCGATCAACACCCTGGGCATGGGAACCGACGCCAAGATCATCATGCAGTTCAACGGTGAGCCGTGGATCACCGACGGTTACACGGGGACCACCTACCAGGACCTCGGCTTCATCAGTTCGGGCTGGCAGATGGTGCAAAGTGCAGCGGTCGGCGGCTATACCGGCCCGACCGGGCTCTGGACCGCCTACCCCGGCGGAAACTACACGCCGAGCATCATCAGCAAATACAACCTCACGAACAGTTCGGGGACTCCGCCCCCGAAGATGGTGAACGACACCCTTGGGTATCTGGAACCGGTCTTTCCAGGCGTAACCGCGGCGTACAGCGGGCTGGCGTGGTACGACTTCGGCCTTCTCGACCCATACCTGCAGGGAGCATATTCGTACTGGCGCGTCGGCCAGTACACGGGCTTCTCGGGCTACGAGGGAGTTCAGGAGGGATGCGTCCACTTCGCCGGAGAGCACACCACCCAGGACTTCCAGGGCTACATGGAGGGCGCGACGCTGAGTGGCGAGCGGTGCGCAAAGGAGATAGGGACCGGGGCATGTTGAGCCCTTGAGCGGCACACCGCCGCGCTGCGGCACACGCGCCAGGCGGGCACCTCGGAGCGGTTCTGGATCAACCTGAAGTCCCGCTACGACCCCGAGGCAGAAGGACCGGCTCGGCGATGTGCTCGACGGCATCCGCCCGCTCACCGCTGCCAGCTGATGAGGTAGCCCGGGGAGAGCTCTGTCCGCTCGGCATGGCGCCCGCCAAGATCAACCTGAGTGGCGAACGGCGCCTGCGAGAGCCGGTCCCGGGCTTGCTGGTGCTGGTCTGTGCCCGCGTTCTGGCTCCAGTCGCCTGCTGACTCTGCTAGGCGGTTACTGGTACCAGCGGCAGGAAGCGATCTCCTCACGAGCGCCGGTCAGCCTGCTGCACGCCTTCGAGGTTTCCGGGCAGAACGCCCGCGCGGTGCTCAGCCGGCTGGGCAGGCGCGGGCTGCAGTGATCGCCGGACTCCAGCTGCTCACAGCCACCATCATCACCGGCCCCGTCCGGGGCAACACCGGCGGCGACCCCGTGCACGCCTGGGACCTCGACGTCCTGCGCGCCCGCTACGACGCATTCATCGCCGAGTTCGCCCCCATCCGGGCCGAAGCGGCAGCGCAGGAACTGGACGCCGCCCGGGCCTTGCTGGCACGCACCGCGATCATCGACCTCTGAGTTCCTTCCCCGCTCTCGATCCTGCGCGGTGACGGTCCCAGCCCACGGGCGGCCGCTGTAAGCCCGGACTCTGCGCGCAGACTACTCAGGTATGGACCCCACCACGGGCAGCGCCCTCGCGGCACGATCGGCCGCGCCGAACGGCGGCAATGCGTGCCCTGGCTTCGGAAAGCGACGGTCGATTGCAGCATGCTGCGTGACTGACATGGCCCTCTCTGGATTGAGACGCTGATGGCTGATACTGGCGGCGATCGGTGCGGGGCTGCCGGTCACCGTTCCGTGGACTTGTCCAGGACCGGCTTCACGTCGAGTACCGGCGTATGGTCCAGTGCCTCCAGGGGGCGGACCAGTATCCGCGTTCCGTCTGTCGCGACGATCTGGACCCGGTGCAGCCCGATGGGGTTGGGGCGGTCCGGGGACCGGGTGCTGAAGACTCCCAGCGGCGGTCGTGCGGGATCGTCGCGCGGCCTGGTGACCAGCACGTCACGGGCGGCCCGGTCAAGCCATGTGAGCACGATGATCTCGGTTCCGGCCGCAAGGTCGCATATTCCTTCGGCGTACTCGGGGCCGAAGACCAGCCAGGCGTCCGGTGCGCCCTCGTCCCCCTGCCGCGGTGCCTGTGCCCGGTCGGTCAGCGGCGACTCGACCCATCCGACCGGCACCACCTGATAGCCCTTCATGTCACCATCACCTCCTGCCGCATGCGCCCGGCTTGACGAGCGCTGCAGTGGGCTGCTTGGGAATTTCAGTGGAGGTCCTGCCGCCTGAGCTTGGTTATGACGCTGCTGACCGGGACCGCTAGCAGTTCAAGCAGCATGAGGATCTCCATCCATTGTGGAGTCCAGAAGGCTACCGGGCCGCAGGGAGCCCGCAGCAATCCGCCCGACTTGCCGGGCCCGCGGACTGCCGTGGCCTGGCTGATGCCGCCATAGCCCACCTTCCACCCGCGGCCAGGAAGGCGGGCCCATCGCTGTGCTCGCCGACGGCCATTCCGCTCGCCCCGCGGTGCGCGGCACGAGCGGGGCGGTGCGGGCTGGCGGGGCATCGGGTCAGCCGGAGGGGTGGACCGATGCCGGGGGGCAGGTCACCAGGGAGCGCAGTTGTCGATCGGGAAGACAGGTACGGGGTCGCCGGCGGTTAACGGCCGGCGACCCCGTACCTTTGGTCACCAAGTGTCAGGGGGCACTTGAGAACGAGTAGATGTCTGAGTTGCCGAACGTTGACGTAGCCCCGCAAGAGGTGGGCGGATTCAGCGCGATCCCCTGCTGCAGGTTCTCGCGGTAGGTGTCGACCGCAGGGCAGTCCTGGGCATTGCGGGTGTCGTTCCACACCGCGGCGCCGAAGGTGTTGGTGGCGACCGCGTACACGTAGTCACCCAAGAACTCGGCGATCTGCGAGTTGGCGCTGGAGCCGCGGGCGTCACCGGTGGCGCCGCGGTTGAGGGTCGACCAGGACCCCGTCACACCGGAGGAGTTCACTGTTCCCTGCATGACCACGCCCACGAGGTCTCGTGGGTTGCTCGTGTTGGCCTGGTATGGCGTGGTGAAGGCGTTGTACACGACGTAGACGGTGCTGCCGTCGGGCGAGATGGCGGGCGCCGTGTAGAAGCCGCGGTCCCCGTGGGTCTCGATCTGCTGGGGAGCTGTCCAGCTGACGCCGTGATCGCTCGACTCGGTGAAGTAGACATGGGGTTTCTCGTTGGCGGTCGCCCGGCTGCTGACGAAGCTCATCACCATGTGGTTGGTCGCGCCGTTGCCCGTGGGCGCGCCGTTGGCGATGTCGACGCTGGGGGCTGGGGCCAGGTCGCTGCGGGCTCCGGCGATCCCGTCGATCTCGGGACGGCCCTGGACGGGGTCGAAGATCCCCGGCTGATGGACCGGGCCGACCACCGGCGCCGGGGGTGACCAGGTCGCGCCACCATTGTGGGAGACCGACATCAGCTCGAAGGACTGTCCACCCGCCGAC
>DPMS01000499.1 GCA_003541285.1 Actinomycetota bacterium | reverse complement strand
CCCCGGCTGGGGCGGCCGGGGGGGGGGGGGCCCGGCGGCACCCCCCGGCAGGGCCGGCCCGGGTGAGGTGGGCCCGGCGGCCCCCCCCGGCAGGGCCGGCCCGGTGAGATATCCCGGCGGCGCGAACGGTTCCAGGCCGACGTCCTCGGTGGGTGGCCCCTGCTCGCGCAGCCGGGCGACCAGCAGCGCCTCCCGCCGGCCGATGCCCGGCAGCAGCCCGCACACCGCGTCCGCCACCAGCGCATACGGGCTGGCCGCCTCGTGCAGGGCGGTTCGCAGCAGTTCCAGTTCGGCCCGGTGGCGGCGCAGCAGCGCCTCGCCGCGCGGCGAGGCAGCGGCGAACTCCAGCACCAGCGGCAGGTAGTCGGGCAGTTCGGTGTCCGTAGGCGCCAGCCCTTCCGCCCGGTAGGCCGCTTTGAATGCGAGCATCGCCATCCCGCGCCGGCGCGTGTCGCCGTGCCGGTAGTAGGTGAGGTAGAGGGCGCACCGGCGGCGCAGGTCGAAGGTCTCCACGTAGTGCTGGGCGACCTCATCCGGCGGTGTGGCGCGTAGCCAGCCCAGGAAGCCTGTCAGCGCCTTCCCGAACCCGCGCGGGCAGGACCGGGCGGCGGCATCCAGGTCGTCCAGGCCCTCGAACAGGGCGGCGGTCGGGTACTGGAGCAGGACCGACGCCAGCTTGCAGGGATGGGTGGTCATGCCGGGCCTCCGCCGCCGAACAGGTGCGGCGCGGCACCTTTCCCGTCCCAGCCGAGCAGGTTGAACCGCAGCCGCCCGTCGTTGTCCCGGAACGTGTGCCCGCCCCCGCCGTCCACGGCCCCGGCCACGCCGGCGCTCCCGCCCGCACCGCCGGGATGGAAGCTCTCCACCGCCGGGGGCCCATGCCCGCCCATGCCTGGGCCGCCTTCGGCGTCCAGGCTGCAGAACAGCTGTTCATGCTGGGCGGCAAGGCGGCCGGCGTCCTCGGCGTGCGCAGCCGGGACCACATAACGCTCGTCGTATTTGGCGATCGCCAGCAGCCGGAACAGACTGTCCAGGTCGGCGGGGTCCGCACCGACCGAGGCGGGCAGGCTTTCATCCGCGGGCAGGCCGAGCTGCCTGGCCCGCATCACTGCCCGGACCGCGGCGAGCTTGCGCAGCACCTGCCGCACCGGCTCCACCCGGCCCGCGGTGAACAGGCTGGCCAGGTACTCCACCGGGATGCGCAGCGAATCGATGGCGGCGAACACCCGGTCCGGGTCGGCGTCGTCGTAGCCGGCGGCATGCACCACGTCGGCCACCGGGGACAGGGGCGGGACATACCAGACCATCGGCAGGGTCCGGTACTCCGGGTGCAAGGGCAGGGCCACCCCATGCCTGACGGCCAGCGCGTACACGGGTGAGCGCTGCGCGGCGGCCACCCAGTCCGGCGGGATTCCCTGCCGGGCGGCCTCGGCCTGCACGCCGGGGTCGTCCGGGTCGAGGAAGACCGAGAGCTGCGCCTGGTAGAGATCCTGCGGATCGGGGGTGACCGCGGCGGGCAGCACCGCGTCCGCGTCGTACAGCATCAGGCCGAGGTAGCGGAGCCGCCCGACGCAGGTCTCCGAGCAGATCGTGGGCTGGCCCGCCTCGATCCGGGGGAAGCACAGGGTGCACTTCTCGGCCTTGCCGGTGCGGTGGTTGAAGTAGACCTTCTTGTACGGGCAGCCCGACACGCAGAACCGCCAGCCCCGGCAGCGGTCCTGGTCCACCAGCACGATGCCGTCCTCGGCACGCTTGTACATCGCCCCCGACGGGCAGGACGCGACGCAGGACGGGTTGAGGCAGTGCTCGCAGATGCGCGGCAGGTAGAACATGAAGACCTGCTCGAACTCCATCCTGACCTGTTCGGATGCCCCCGCCAGATTCGGGTCGGCCTCCGCCCGGCCCGGCGCCCCGGCCAGATCGTCCTCCCAGTTGCTGCCCCACCGCAGGTCCATGTCCCGCCCGGTGAGCGCCGAGATCGAGTGGGCGCTGGGGTTCGGCGTGCCGAGCGGCGCGTCGATGAGCCGCTGGTAGTCGTAGGTCCACGGGTCGCCGTAGTCGTCGATCGTGGGCAGGTCGGGGTTGTAGAAGATCGACAGGAGCCGGCGCAGGCGGCTGCCGCCCCGCAGCTGAAGCCGCCCCCGCCGGTCCAGGGTCCAGCCGCCCTTCCACTGGTCCTGGTCCTCATACCGTTTCGGGTACCCGATGCCCGGCTTGGTCTCGACATTGTTGAAGTACACATACTCGGTGCCGGGCCGGTTGGTCCAGGTCTGCTTGCAGGTCACCGAACAGGTGTGGCAGCCGATGCACTTGTCCAGGTTCATCACCATGGCGACCTGCGCCATCACCCGCATGGGTCACTCCGCTCCGGGCGCATCAGAAGCGCACCTGCTGAGACCGGCGGCGGATGACGGCGACCTCGTCGCGCTGGTGCCCGGTCGGGCCGTAGTAGTTGAACGCGTAGGAGAACTGGCCGTACCCGCCGATCATGTGGGTGGGCTTGATGACCACCCGGGTCAGTGAATTGTCGCCGCCGCCGTGCCAGCCGGAGATCTCCGACTCCGGCGTCATCAGGTGCCGGTCCTTGGCGTGATACATGAACACGGTGCCCCGCGGCAGCCGGTGGGTGACCACCGCCCGGCAGGCAACCACCCCGTTGCGGTTGTAGGCCTCGATCCAGTCGTTGTCGGCCACCCCGATCGCGGCCGCGTCGCCGGGATTCATCCAGATCACCGGGCCACCCCGGAACAGCCGCAGCATGTGCAGGTTGTCGGCGTACTCGGAGTGGATCGACCATTTCGAGTGCGGGGTCAGGTAGCGGACGGTGATCTCCGGCCGCCCATCTTCCGGCAGGCCCTGCGCGCCGAAGTGGCGAGCGTAGTCCAGCGGCGGCCGGTAGGCGGGCAGCGCCTCGCCGAGCTCGAGGATCCAGTCGTGGTCGAGGAAG
>DPMS01000459.1 GCA_003541285.1 Actinomycetota bacterium | reverse complement strand
GCCAGGCTCTCGCCGCAGCGCACCGTCCGGTACTACAAGACGGTGGTGGACGCGGGCGTGGACATCTTCGTCATCCGCGGGACCACCGTGTCGGCCGAGCACGTCTCCGGCCAGGCCGAGCCGCTCAACCTCAAGCAGTTCATCTATGAACTGGACGTGCCGGTGGTGGTTGGCGGCTGCGCGACCTACACGGCCGCGCTGCATCTGATGCGCACCGGGGCGGCCGGGGTGCTGGTCGGGTTCGGCGGCGGATCGGGGCACACCACCGCCGCGGTGCTGGGAGTCGCGGTGCCGATGGCCACCGCGATTGCCGATGTGGCCGCCGCCCGCCGCGAGTACCTCGATGAGTCCGGCGGCCGGTACGTGCACGTGATCGCCGACGGCGGGATGACCCGCAGCGGCGACATCGCCAAGGCGCTCGCATGCGGGGCGGACGCGGTGATGGTCGGCTCGCCGCTCGCCCGTGCCGAGCAGGCGCCCGGCCGCGGCTACCACTGGGGAAGTGAGGCCCACCACCCGGACCTGCCGCGGGGGGCGCGGGTGAAGGTCGGCACCATCGGCACCCTGGAGCAGATCCTGCATGGCCCCTCCACCGTCGCCGATGGCCTGCTGAACCTGGTGGGGGCGCTGCGGCGGACGATGGCCACCTCCGGCTACTCCGACCTGAAGGAGTTCCAGCGGGTCGAGGTGGTGGTCACGCCCAGTGCGCCCCCGCGGCGCTGACCGGCGGATGCTAGCGTGCGGCATGTGAGGACGGGAGGGGCAGAAGCGTCCAGACTGGATCCCGATTCAAGATCAGCCGCGATCGCAGCACTCGCTGGAGCCGAGCTTCAGGTGCTGGTAGTCGGCGGTGGCGTGGTCGGAGCGGGGGTAGCGCTCGATACGGCGACCCGGGGGCTGTCGGTCGGGCTGGTCGAGGCACGCGACTTCGGGGCGGGAACCTCGTCCCGGTCGAGCAAGCTCATCCATGGCGGCCTGCGCTACCTGGAGCAGCTCAACTTCGGCCTGGTCCGGGAGGCCCTGACCGAGCGCGCACTGCTGCTGGGTGTGATCGCCCCGCATCTGGTCCGGCCGGTGCCTTTCCTCTTCCCGCTCACCCACCACATCTGGGAGCGCGCATACGTGGGCGCCGGCGTGACCGCCTACGACGCGCTCGGTTTCTCGCTCGGCCACGTCAAGGGGCTTCCCGGCCACCGCCAGCTGTCGCGGCGGGGGGCGCTGCGGCTCGCGCCGGGGCTCAAGCGCTCCGCGATCACCGGCGCCGTCGCGTACTGGGATGCCCAGGTCGACGACGCCCGTTATGTGATGACCTTGATCCGGACCGCGGCCAGCTACGGCGCGCAGGTGGCGTCGCGGGTGCAGGTGACGGGATTTCTGCGGGAGGGGGAGCGGGTCACCGGGGTCCGCGCGGTCGATCTGGAGACCGGCGGCGAGATCCAGATCCGGGCCCAGCAGGTCGTCAACGCGACGGGTGTGTGGACCGACGAGATCCAGGCGATGGTGGGCGGCCGCGGCATGATTCACGTGCGCGCTTCCAAGGGTGTCCACCTGGTCGTGCCGAAGGACCGCATCCACTCGACCACCGGGATCATCCTGCGCACGCCGGTCAGTGTCCTGTTTGTCATCCCGTGGGGGCGGTACTGGATCGTCGGCACCACCGATACCGACTGGACGGGCAGCAAGGCCGAGCCGGCGGCCACCGGGACCGACATCGACTACCTGCTCGGCCAGGCGAACCGGGTGCTGAAGACTCCCCTGACCAGGGAGGATGTCATCAGTGTCTACGCGGGGTTGCGGCCGCTGCTGGCCGGGGAGTCCGAATCCACGTCCCGGCTGTCGCGTGAGCACGTGGTCGCCCATCCCGTGCCCGGGCTGGTGCTGGTGGCGGGCGGCAAGTACACCACCTACCGGGTGATGGCCAGGGACGCGGTGGATGCCGTGGTGCACGCGCTGGACTGGCGCTCGCCGCCGTCCTGCACCGACCGTGTCCCGCTGGCGGGCGCGGATGGCTATCTGGCGCTGTGGAACTCGCGGCACCGGCTCGCGACTTCGTCGGGCCTGCACGTGGCGAGGATCGAGCATCTGCTGGGCCGGTACGGTTCGCTGGCACCGGAGGTGCTCGCCCTGGTCGAGGCCGAGCCCGGGCTGGGCAGGCCGGTGACCGGCGCCGATGACTACCTGCGTGCCGAGATCGTGTACGCGGCCTCGCATGAGGGTGCCCGGCATCTGGATGACGTGCTGGCGCGCCGCACCCGGATCGCGATCGAGACGCCTGACCACGGGATCGCGGCGGCGGAGGAGGTCGCCGACCTGATCGCCAAACCGCTGCGCTGGGACGGTGCGCAGGTGACCAGGGAGGTCGGGCACTACCAGGCAACGATCGAGGCCGAACGGGCCTCGCAGGAGGCCAGCACGGACGCCGATGCGGGTGCGATCAGGGACACCGTGCCCGACATCGTGCCGGCCAGTGCCGACGGCGTCCAGAGCCGCTGACCGGCCAGCCACACCGGCCAGCCAGTAGACTGCGCCCATGCCCCGGCCACGCGCGTTCTCCGGCATCCAGCCGACCGCTGACTCGTTCCATCTCGGCAACTACCTTGGCGCGGTCCGCCAGTGGGTGGCGATGCAGGAGTCCCACGACGCTGTCTACTGCGTGGTGGACCTGCACGCGATCACGTTGCCGCAGGAACCGGCGCAGCTGCGGCACCGGACCCGGGTCGCGGCCGCGCAGTTGTTCGCGGCCGGGATCGACCCGGACGCCAGCATCGTGTTCGCCCAGAGCCACGTGCCCGAGCACACCGAACTGGCCTGGGTACTCGGGTGCCTGACCGGGTTCGGCGAGGCGAGCCGGATGACCCAGTTCAAGGACAAGGCGGCCAAGGGCGGTGCGGCGCAGGCCAGCGTGGGCCTGTTCAGCTACCCGGTCCTGCAGGCGGCGGACATCTTGCTCTACCAGACCGACCAGGTGCCGGTCGGCGAGGATCAGCGCCAGCACCTGGAACTGAGCCGGGATCTGGCGATCCGGTTCAACCACCGGTTCGGGCCAACCTTCACCGTGCCGGCCGCCTACATCCTGGCCGGGGTCGCGAAGATCTGTGACCTGCAGGAGCCGTCGGCCAAGATGAGCAAGTCGTCATCCTCGCCGCAGGGGATCATCGACATCCTGGACGAGCCGGAGGTGATCCGCCGCAAGATCGCGCGCGCGGTCACCGATGCCGGTCCGGGCATCGAATCCGACGAAACGAATAAACCAGGCATCACCAACCTGCTCCGGATCTACTCNNGCGCCGATCCGGGAGCGGACCGAGAAGCTGCTGGCGGATGAGGCAGGGCTGGACCGCCTGCTGGCCCACGGCGCAGGCCGGGCGCGGCCACTCGCCCGGCAGACCATAGCCGCGGTCAACGACCGGGTGGGTTTCCTGCCCGGCGACCGCGACGGCTGACCATCAGCACCGCCCATCCGGTGAAGACGGCGAGCAGCAGGATGCCCAGGCCGGCTGCGAGCGGGACGGCCGGCCGCCCGGCAGCGGCAGCGGCCGGCCGCGCGATCTCGCGCTGGTGTGGGATGGGCTTGGGGGTGTGGCCGGCCGGGGCGGCCAGCGGCAGCGGGCTGACCAGGGTGCCGACCGGGTTCACCTTCCCATCCATGGCGAAACCCCAGCTCAGCAGGCGGGCCGCGTAGGTCATCTCGGTCAGCGGGGTGCAGTGCAGGATGGTCACCACCAGGGTGGTGTGTCCCCGCCGGGCCCAGCCGATGAACGTGGCCTCGGCCGGGGTGGTCCAGCCGATCTTGCCGCCGAGGTCGCCCCGGAAGGTATCGAGCATGGTGTTCTGCGTGTACAGGGTGATCGGGTGGTGGTGCGGCCTGAGCGGGAACTTGACGACCCGCAGCCCCTCGTCGCCCATGAATTCGGGGATGGCCAGTGCCTGCCGGGCGAACAGCGCCTCGTCATAGGCGGAGACATGCTGGCCGCGGGCATCGAGCCCGTTCGGGGTCACTGCGACCGTGTCGTCCGCCTGCAGGTGGTGCGCCTCGGCGTTCATCATGGCCATGCCCTTGGCGTAGGACCCGGTCGCCTGGACCAGGGCGATCGCCGCGTCGTTGG
Source organism: Actinomycetota bacterium (assembly GCA_003541285.1). Taxonomy (GTDB): domain Bacteria; phylum Actinomycetota; class Actinomycetes; order Streptosporangiales; family Streptosporangiaceae; genus UBA9676. Next base: position 1,682 of record DPMS01000459.1, on the reverse strand, counting down.
CGGAGATCATCAGCAGCGCCTTGAACAGGTCGGAGACCCGGTAGCTGTCTCCGGCGATGAGCCCGACCTTGCTCGGTTCGGCGATGGCGGCCCGGCGGGATGCGATCACGGTGGCGTCGGGGCTGAGTACGCGCATCAGCGTGATGGCGGTCAGCACCTTGAGCGTGCTGGCGGGCCGGTACCAGCCGTGCGGGTCCTTGGCCGCCAGTACCTGGCCGGTGCCCGCGTCGGCGAGGACATAGGCGGAGGCCTGCACGTAGGGCAGCCGCCGCGCGCCCTGGGCCGGGTAGTTGACGACCACTCCCCGGCCGGCCAGCTGCGGGCCGCCGCCCTCGGCACGCGGGTCCGCCGCCCGTCCGATGACGACCCAGACTGCGTGGACGGGGTCGTTGCCGATCGTCCAGAGCCGGTGCGGCGAGGAGGAGTCGAAGGCGATCGACGCGCCGGGCCCGAGCTCGTACTCGTCGAAGCCGACCCGTACGCCGAGCGTTCCGCTCGTCACGTAGCCGTACTCGCGGCCGCCGTGCGTGACGAGCGCGTCCTCCGCGCAGGACTCGGCGCCGACCGGATAGACGACGTAGAGGAACTCCACGTCGGGGTCGCTGTGGGGTGTGAGGCGCTCCCAGCGGACGCCGGACGCGAGGTTGATCACGCGCCGCGCGTCGGGACGTGTGTCGAGGCCTTCTCCGCCCGGTCGGGTGCGGACGACGCGAGACGCCCGCTGCGTGTTGTCGCCGAAGACGTCGCTCATCGTCATCCCGAGCTCGGTGACGAGCGCGTACAGCGTGCTCGCGGACGGGTTGACGCGATCGAGCTCGATCTGCGAGACGAGGCTAAGGCGGTGGCCGACGCGGCGCGCGAGCTCGCGGAGGCTGATGCCGTGCCTCTCCCGCTCCATGCGGAGGCGACTCCCGACCTTCGAAGGCTCGAACGCTCGGTCCGCGGCGCTCATAGCCCTAGGCCGCCGGTACTTCGCCCGGCGCGCCCGGTGGGCGTTCCACACGCTGCCTCGCAGCCCGGACGCGGGCGACGAGCTCCGGTGCCTGGTAGAGGACCAACGCGAGCAGGATGAGCACGCCGATGGTCATGTCCGCGTACTCCGCGGGCTGCTGGAAGAGCGGCAGGACGTTGTCGATCTCGGTCAGGAAGAGCGCCGCCAGCATCGTCCCGAAGAACGACCCCTTCCCGCCCGCGAGGCTGGCGCCGCCGAGGACGGCGGCCGCGATGCTGTCGAGCGCCTGGTTGCCGATGATCGGCGAGCCGACCTGTACCTCGGCCGCGAGGTAGAAGCCGGCGATCGACGCCATCACCGAGCAGAGGACGAAGGCGAGCAGGACCGTGCGGCCGGTCGACATCCCGAGCCGGCGCGACGACGTCGCGTCGAGGCCGACCGCGCGGAGCGCGAGACCGGTCCGCGTGCGGTAGAGCCAGACGTCGGCGAGCGCGGCGAGGGCGACGGCGCCGACGAATGCGAGTGGGACGAAGCCGACGCCCGACGTGAGCGTGTTGGTGACGTCGGTGTTGATCGCGCCCTGCGGGTACGAGCGGAGCAGGAGGGACGCGCCCTCGAGGACGCTGAGCGTCCCGAGCGTCGCCACGATCGAGGGCAGGCGCAGGACCCTGATGAGGAACGCGTTGAAGACGCCGGTCGCGAGGCCGATCCCGACGAGCGCGAGCGCGCC
>DPMS01000086.1 GCA_003541285.1 Actinomycetota bacterium | reverse complement strand
GCAGGTACGGAGCCATCACATCGGCCTTGCGCTCCCCGGCCTTGAAACGGATCACCGGCACGCGTCACCGAAAGTGGTGGGCCGTTTACAGCCAGGAAGATACAGGGCCTGCGGCCACGGAATCGTTACGAATTGGCTCGTTCCCTGTTACAGGGAGCGTCCGTAATGCACCCTTGTGTTACGATCTGCTGCACTGTCGTCAGTATACAAAACCCTCTGCAGTCGGCTGAGCGAGCAAGGAGTGAAGGCATGTTAGTCCCGGGAATCACCACCCCCAGACCCGGCCGTTCTGCGCGGCGCGGGGCAGTCCTTGCCATTTCGTCCGCCGCGGCCCTGCTGCTGGCTGCCTGCGGCAGCTCCGGGTCCGGAACGGGCAGCAGTGGCTCCACCGCCCCCGGAGTGACCTCCACCGCCATCTTGTTCGGCCAGACGGTGCCCAAGACGGGGCCCGCTGCCCTTTACGGTGAGTCCACCGCGGGCGTCCAGGCATACTTTGACTACGTCAACGCCCAGGGCGGCGTCCACGGGCGCAAGCTCAAGCTCACCAGCCTTGATGACCAGTACCAGCCCCCAGTGGCCCTGCAGGACACCCGTACCCTGGTCAACACCGACAACGTGTTCGCCGAAGTGGCGGTCAACGGCACGGCCACGACAGAAGCCGACCTCACCGTGCTCGACCCGGCCAACGTCCCGGTCATCGGCATCCAGACCGGCGCCACCGTTTTCTCCGGCACGTTCCGCAAGAACCTCTACAACGTCTGGCCGTCGTACCTGACCGAGGGCAAGCTGCTCGGCAGCTACGCTCAGTCACTGCACCTCCGCAAGGTCGGAGTGCTGTACCAGAACGACGATTTCGGGAAGAGCCTCTTCCAGGGCGTGAAGAACTCCGGGCTGGCGCCGGCGCTCGCCATCTCCTACGACCCCACCCAGACCGACTTCTCGCCGCAGGTGACGCAGTTCAAGGCGGCCGGGGTGGACGGGGTCATCATCCTGGCGATCCCGGGGCCGACCACGGACTTCCTCAACGCGCTGAACTCGGTCGGGTTCAAGCCGGTGCGGATCATGAGCCAGGTCTCGGCGATCCCGCAGATGTTCAGCACGGCCCCGCAGGAGTTCCCCGGCAGTTACATCGGTGCCTTCATCCCGCCGCTCACCGGCAGCAGCAACCCGCAGGTGCAGGCATTCCTGTCAGCCATGTCCAAGTACCAGCCGGGCAAGCCGCCGTCGGTCTTCGCGGCCTGGGGCTGGACCGAGGCGCAGGTCGCGGTGGCAGGGCTGAAGGCGATCAAGGGAACGATCACCCGCGACAGCTATGAGGCCGCGCTCAACACCTTGCAGAACCTGCAGACGCTGGGCGGGACGATCAGCTACTCCAGCACCAGCCACACCGGGATCCAGCACATGTTCATGGTGAAGGCCGAGGGCGGTCACCGGGTCCCGGTGGCCGGGGGCTGACATCCCGGCACGTCCACCCGACGCCGCCAGCGCGACCCCGGAGGATTACCGCAGATGACTGTGTTCGCCCAGCTGGTCGTCTCGGCCCTGGGATTCGGCGGGATCTACGCGCTGGCGGCGCTCGGGCTCACCATCGTTTTCAAGACCTCGAACGTGGTCAACTTCGCCTACGGGGCGATGGCGACGGTGGTGGCCATGGTCGCCTGGACCGTCCACGCCGGGCTCGGGCTGCCAGCCGCCGTGGCCTGGGTGCTGGCGATCCTCGGCGGCGGCGCCCTCGGCGCCGTCTCCGAGGCTGGGTTCCTGCGCCGCGTCGAGGGTGCTCCAGCGATCGTGAGCATCGTGATGACCCTCGGCCTGCTGCTGCTGGTGGAAGGGCTGACCGGGGTGATCTGGGGGTTCGGCCCCAAGGGCTTCCCCAGCGTCCTGTCCGGCGCCGGCATCGCGGCCGGCCCGGTCTCCATCGACCGCAATGACTTGTTCATCTCCGGTCTCACGGTGGTGATCGCGCTCGTGCTGTACGCGTTCTACGAGCGGACAAGGCTTGGGCTGGCGGTACGGGCGGTGGCCGAGGACCCGGAGACCGCCTCGCTGATGGGCATCTCCCGGCGGTGGGTGCTTGGCCTGTCCTGGGCGGCGGGCGTGGCCGTCACCGGGGTCGCCGCGCTGCTGGCCGCGCCGTCCGTCGGCCTCACGCCGACGATGATGGACAACATCGCGGTGTTCGCCTTCGCGGCTGCAGTGCTCGGCGGGCTCGGCTCGCTGGCCGGTGCCGTTGTGGGCGGCTTCGCCGTGGGCGTGCTGGCGAACCTGATCGCCGGGTACGCCTCCACGAACCTCCAGCTGACGCTGGTCTTCGCCCTCATCGTCATGGTCTTGTACCTGCGGCCGCAGGGCCTGTTCGGCAGAGCCGCCCAGGTCCGCCAGTGAGCACCCGGGAGGCATCTGTGGCTGCGCTACTCCGCCTCGCCGGGGCTGGCGCGGCGCCGCGCCGCGCCAGCCTGCCCGCAGCTGTGGCCACGGCGGTGGTACTGGCCGCGGCGGTGGTGTTCCCGCTCGCCGAGGGGGGCAACGCGCCGGTCATGGGGCTGGCCACCGAGGCGCTGATCTACGGCCTGGTCACCCTCTCGCTGAACCTGCTCATGGGCTACGGAGGCCAGGTCTCCATCGGGCACGGCGGCCTGCTGGCGGTCGGCGCGTACACNNGCCACCCTCGGCTTCGGGGTGGCCGTGCCCCAGATCGCCCTCAACCTCGGCGGCCTGACCGGCGGGTTCACCGGCATCATCGTCCCGCCCGAGAGCCTGGGCGGTATCAGCCTGGGCAGCCCTGTGCCCCTGTACTACCTGGCCCTGGTAGTGCTGGCGCTGTCGGCCGCGGCCATCCGCAGCCTGCTCACCAGCCCCACCGGCAGGCGGTTCATGGCCGTGCGGGACAGCGAGGACACCGCCCCCACCATGGGCATCAACACCGGGCGCACGAAGGTCGTGCTGTTCACGGCCAGCTCCTTCTTCACCGGGCTGGCCGGG
>DPMS01000441.1 GCA_003541285.1 Actinomycetota bacterium | reverse complement strand
GACCGGGTGCAGGTCGACGCCGAGGGCTTCGTCCACCATTGCGGGCGTGTGGACGACCTGGAGATGATCGGCGGGATCACGGTCTCGCCGCTGGAGATCGAGGCGGTCCTCGGCTCCCATGATGCTGTCGCCGAGGTCGGCATCGCGGCCGTGCCAGACAGCCGCGGGGCATCGCGCCTGCGGGCCTTCGTCATCACCGCGCCGGGGTACTCATGGTCGGCGGAACTCGAGGCCGAACTTATCCTGTTCGCGCGTGCGCACCTCGCGTCCTACAAGGTGCCGAGGTCGGTGCTTTTCGTCAGCGAGTTGCCGCGCACGCAGACCGGGAAGCTGCGCCGCCACGTGCTGCGGTCCGGCTGGCCGCTGCTCCCGGGCCCGGCCGGGCCCGGGCCGGCCAGCGGCTGACGCGGCCAGGGCGGCATCGCTGCCTCAGGGGGAAGTGTCATGATCGTGCCGGGGGATCGAAAAGCTCGTCGCGCTCGTGCTCAGCGCCTGCCGAGGTGCGGCGCTTCCCGTACCGGTCCTCGAAGGCCCTGATGATCTGCGCGAGCGGCAGATCCGCGAAGCTGCCCCGCGCGGCCACGTACTCCATGTGGCGGCGGCCGTCGACCGAGTACTCGTGGAAGAGCGCGTCGCTGCGGCCGTCGAACTCCAGCGGCCGCACCCCGAAGCGCTCGCACAGCTCGATGTTGAAGGCGGGAGTGGCCTTCACCCAGCGGCTGGCGAGCCAGTTTCTCACTCGCCAGGCCGGCTCGGCGGTGATCGAGTAGGGGTGGTACCGGATCCCGTCGCGCACGGCATAGAAGAGCTGCACCGCGCGCTGCCCGTCGGTTGCCGCGCCCGCTGCCACCTCGCCGGCATGGCACTTGACGCCCGGTGAGCCGGAGTCGATGAACCACGTGGGGCGCACATACCGCTCGAGGGCCGCGGGCACAGGACAAGTCTAAACGGCCTGGTCAGCAGAAGCAGAGGCGCAGGTCACAGCGTCGGCCCGCTGCTCACCTGGCCACGGGTAGCTGCGCAGCTCGGTCCGCCGGATCTTGCCAGTCGTGGTCTTGGGTAGCTCGGGGAGCAGCACGAATCGCCTCGGGCGCTTGAACGCGGCCAGGCGCTCCCGGACGAAGGCACCGAGTTCATGCTCGGCCGGGACCTGACCAGGCCGCGCCACCAGGTAGGCGACAAGCCGCTCGATGCCCTCGTGATCGGGCTGGCCGACAACCGACGCCTCGAGCAGGCTGGGGTGCTGGAGCAGTGCCGCCTCCACCTCAGTCGGGGAGACCCAGATCCCCCCGGCCTTGAGCATGTCGTTGGCCCGGCCGAGATGAGTGAAGACACCCTCCGGTGAGCAGGAACAGACGTCGCCGGTCCGCAGCCACTCGCCCTCGAAGACGCGCCGCGAGGCCGCCGCGTCGGCCCAGTACCCGGTCGCGATCGAGTCGCCCCGCAGCAGGAGGTGGCCCGGCTTCCCAGGGGCCACCGGGCGGCCCTCGCCGTTGACGATGCGCACTTCGTAGCCGGGTACAGGCGTGCCGCAGGTACCGGCGCGCGCCTGGCCCGGGCGGTTGGAAAGATAGGTGTGCAGCGCCTCGGTCGAGCCCAGGCCATCGATGATCTCAACGCCGAAGCGCTTCCGGAACCGGTGGAAGATCTCCGCCGGGAGCGACTCGCCTGCGGAGACCGCGGCACGAACCGAGGCGAAGGAGTCTTTCGGCACCTCAGCGGCGAGGAGTGACGCATAGAAGCTGGGCACCGCGAAGAACAGCGTCGGCCGCTCTTTCTGGATCACCTCAGCCACGCTCGTGGGCGTGGGTGGCCGCCTGTCGAGGACGGCCGTCGCGCCCGCCGAGAGCGGGAACGTCAGCGAGTTGCCGAGGCCGAAGGCGAAGAAGAGTTTCGAAACCGAGTAGGCGATGTCGTCGGAGCGGACGCCGAGTACCTGGCTGCCGAACGCTTCAGCGGTGGTGCGGAGGTCGACCTGCCGGTGCATCGCCGCGTGAGGGAAGCTTGTCGTCCCCGAGGTATACAGCCAGAAGCCGGGGGTCTCCGTGGTCGTCGCGGCGGCGGCGGCAGGAGCGGCCTGCATGAAGTCCTGCCAGCGGTGGATCTGCCTGCCGCGCGGGTGCTCGCGTGCCTGCGCTGCGGTGCCGGGCGGGCCGGCGACGACGATGTGATCGAGCCATCCAGTACCAGCGAGGAACCCCGGCAGCGACGCGAGTTCGTCCGACACGATCGCGACCCGGGGGCGGGCGTCCTGGGCGATGCCGATGAGGTCGCGGCTCGTCAGCATGGTGCTGACGGGCACGGGTACGGCCCCGATACGGAGCGTGCCGAGGAAGGCCGCGAGCCAGTCGGGACCGTCGAGCAGGACGATGAGCACGCGCTCTTCCGGGCGGACGCCGAGGTCCCGCAGGCCCCCGGCGGCATGCGCGACACAGTCGAGAAGTTCTGCGTAGGTGAGTGAGCAGTCCCTGCTTCGCACCGCGACGGCGTTTCCGAGACCGGCGTCGATGTGAGAGTCGAGCAGGTACGTTGTCGCATTGAAAGTCCCGCCGCCCATAGGTGCCTCGTTCCCCCGCCGACGCTGGGCCGGGATGCACTCTCAGGTCAGCCGGCGGGCGCTAGGGCTTCGTGGCCCCGCAGCGGAGGGTTCAGTGCTGCGGGCCACTCACCTGCTGGATAACTGGATAAATCTTTAGCTCTCAACTATACGTGGAGATAGTTGATAATAGTAGCGCCTGAGACATTCATCCGGCGGGCGCCGTCTTGGTGCCTGGCGCCGACGGCCGGGCGGCGGGAGCGGACGGGCCGAGGACGAGGTCGATGCAGGTCTGCGCGAACGCCTCGGGGTCGTCCCGTCCGGGCTCGAACCATTTGTAGACCCAGCTCGTCATGCCGAGAATGGCTTGTGCCCCATAACGTGCTTCGACGGGGGCGATGGCGCCCTCGGCTGCGGCGGCGGCCACCGCTTTGGCGAAGATGCGCAGGTAGCGCCGCTCCTTGGCCCGGATCTCGGCCTCGTAGTCGGCAGCCAGACGGGGACGCTGGTCAAAAAAGACGGAGAAGAAGCTCGGCTCCTGCGCGATGGTGATCGCCTGGTCGCGAATCAGGGAGGCCAGCCGCTCGCGCGGGTCCTCGATGTCGAGGCAGCTCTCGATGCGGCTGAGCGCGGTCGAGATCGCCCGGTCGAAGATCAGGTAGAGCAGCTCGGCCTTGGAGCGCACGTAGTAGTACAAGCTGGCCTTGCGCAGGTCGAGCGCGGCGGCCAGGTCGTCGAGGGAGCCCGCGTCGTAGCCCTTGGCGCGGAAGATCTGAGCCGCGGTTTCGACGATCTCGGTCATGCGCGCCCGGTACTCCGGACTCGGCTCGGTGTGCCGCGGCCGTCCGGGCCGCCGCCGCGCGGTGCCAGCGCTATCAGCCGACACGGGACCTCCCCCGCAAGAACCGCCTGCAGTCAGGCTGCGGGCGTGCAGAACGATATTAATTCTACCGACTGTTTTACATAAGATTTATCACGGAAGCAAGCGTGTCACCCCTCCAGGGCCTGGCGGGCAGCGGGAAACAGCATCTCGTCCTCTCGCACGGTGTGCGATTCGAGCAGGTCGCACAGCTCCAGGCAGGCGGCGAGCGGGAGGGCGGACGCGGTCGCGCCGGCCACGACCTCGTCGCGAAGCCGGCGGATACGGACATGCTCCTCGGCGAAGGCCCCGGTGATGCCCTCGCCGAGTGCGCCGGCGATCGCCGGGAAGAGCTCGTCGTCCTCGACGCGGATGTGCTCGTCAAGGCCGCCGGAGAGAAGGTCACGGCCAGCGGTGATCTGCCATGCCGCCTCCGTCGCGTCCCCGCGCCCGGCCGCCTCGCCCACGCGCGAGAGCAGCGCACGCACCTCGGTGTGCTCCTTCGACAGGGTTCCCATGACCTCAGGCCATGGCTGGAAATCAGGGGTCATCGCTCATCCTCCGCCGCTCATCGCAGTACCCCACGCGGATCGAGCCGGCGCAGGATCGCCAGCTCCGCACGGGTCGGGGCTGGGGTTACAGGGACGGTGCGTGGCCCGCCGAGCTCGAAACCTGTCCCGGCACGGACCTGACCGGCATCGACGCCTGGATGAACGCTGCGCAGCCGCGCGCGCAGCGTGACAGGGTCGAAGTCCATCGTGCACAGCGGGGTGACGACGAGCGCCGGCCCCCCACCTGGCAGGCGGGCCGCACGCCAGGACCGGGGGCCACCGAGATACCCCGGGCCACTCACGAAGTCGACTTTCTCGACGAAGGTCTTCGGGTTGTGGGATGCGGTGTAGATGAGCACGCGGCCCACCCGCCCGAGGAAAGGGAGACCGACGCTGCCGGGACCGCGCAAGCTAGGCCGGTCCCAGCTGCCGACGGCGACGAGATTGCAGTTGCCGTAGGCGTCGACCTGGATACCCCCGGCGAAGAAGGTGTCGAAGACGTCTCCTCGTCCCTCGAGCAGGACGATGTCGTTCAGCGGCACAGCCGTTTCGGCCCGGAGCAGCTCGAAGTCGCAGGCCGACGGCACGAGGGGCGCGAGGTAGGGGTTCACGCTGCAGGTCCCGCCCGCGACGTACCACAGGCTGGGCGCGTGCGTGAGCTGGGCGAGCCGGCAGGCAGCCTGGGGAATGGCGCTTGCCGTGCCCATGACGGTGACCTCGCCGTCGCGCAGTTCCCGCGCGAGCGAGACCGTCATCAGCTCACTGACGCTCCAGTTCCCGGTGTCTTCGCCGGGCGCTTCCGGGATTGCCACCGGGTCGCTGCTCCCGCTCATCGTCCCTCCCCTCCCTGATCGCCTGGACCCGCCGCGCCGCCGGGCGCAGGCCGCGGGTAGCGCAGCCGTTCGAGGCGCTCAGCGGTGGCAGCCGCGTACTCGGGCTCGGTCCTGGCCCGCACCTGCTCATCGATCCAGGCGTCGAATCCGGCCTGGTCGCGTGCCGCCCTCAGGTAGGACTTCAGATGATCTTCGTCGAAGTCATACTCGGCATGCGAGGCGGTCGGGTGACAGCCGCCAGGCGCAACGACGACGGCGTGGACGAGGAAGCCGGGGATTGTGGTGCCGACTGCCTGCGATGCGATGCGCGCCGTGGGAACGACCCGCTCGGCCTGCACCACGACGGTCTTGGACGCGAGCGCCATGAGGCGGTCGAGAAAGTGGGCGCCGCCGATGGCCGCGTTCCCCTTCTCATCCGCCTCACGGGCGTGAATGAATGCCACATCTGGCGCGAGCGGCGCTCCAGCGAGAACCGTGGCCGATGTGAACGGATCGGCCACGGTGCGGTAGCTCTCCGGGTTCACCCCGGCCACGTCGGCGTGCTCCAGGCCGGCCGGCAGGGGCACGAAGGGCAGGCCTCCGGCGCCCGCATACAGGCCGTGGGTGAGGTATGCCTCGTCAGCCTCCAGGATGCGCACCGTGGCGTCCTGCGCCGCCCGCCGGAAGCACGGGGCGAGCCCGAGGTGCTCGAAGCCCACGTAGGACGTGAGGATCTCCGACACAAGGCCCGCGCCAAGCAGCAGGTCCGCGTTCATCGCGCCACACGGACTCGTGAGCAACCGCCGTATCCGGCGGCGCTGGCGCAGGGTCTCGCGCACGAGCGCCATCGGGTTGTTGTGCAGGTGCATGCCCCCGACAGCGAGCAGACCACATCCCTCCGGCAGGAACCGCTCGACCGCCTCGCTCGCCGGCAGCAGCTTGGTCGCATTCATCGCAGGCGCTCAGTCCCCCGCACCCGGCAGCTGGCTGCCGCAGCTCCCGCAGAACCGGAAGCCCTCGGGCATGCTGCGCGCCCCGCAGGCGGGGCAGTGCGCGACCGGCGGGCCCCAGGGGAGTTCCGGCGCGCCGCCCTTCGCCGCCTGCTCTCGCAGCTCACGGTACCCTGGCGCCCGCTTCTCGACGAAGGCGCCCATGCCCTCGTTCGGCTCGAAGGACCCGAAGTGCAGCGACAGCCAGTCGCGCGCGTGCCCGACGGTCTGGTGCCAGGCGAGGTCCTTCCAGAAGTTCACCTGCTGCTTGGTGTAGCGGGTGCACTCTGGGAACGTGTCGAGCAGGTCCTGGCACACCGCGCCAACGGCCTCGTCGAGCCGCGAGAGGTCGATGCGGTAGCCGTCCTCACCCCGCTGCGCCTTGGTGATCTGCTCGGGCGCCGCACGCACGACCCATTCCGCGCCCTGGCGAACGGACGGCACGACCTCGTTCACCAGGCCCCATTCCAGGGCCTGATAGGCAGGGATCTTACGGTTGAGCATGAGCATCCACCGCGCGCGCCGGTCGCCCACGAACAGCGGGAGCCACTGCGTGGCCCCCCCGGCCGCGACGCTGCCGACGCCTGTCCCCACCTGGCCTACGTAGGCGTGCTCGGCGATCACCGACAGGTCACAGGCGAGGTGGCTCTCATTACCGCCACCCACCGCTATGCCGTTCAGCCTCGCCACGACCGGCTTGCCGGTGTTGAGGATGCTCTCGATGTAGGCGCTGAACAGCCCCATGTACTTCCAGTACTCGTGGGGTGAGCGGGTGTAGACGCGCTCGTACTCCTTCACATCGCCGCCGGTGCAGAAGGCACGGTCGCCCGCGCCGGTGAACACGATCACCCCGACCTCGTCGTCGAAGGCGGCCTGGCGGAACGCGGCCGCGAGTTCCACCAGGGAGCGCGTGCTGTAGGCGTTGTAGGCATCGGGCCGGTCGATCGTGATCCTTGCCACGAAGCCCGACTTGACGTAGGAGATCGCGGTGAACTCGATCTCGGGAAGGCTGATGTACCCCATGCCGTGCACCCCTTCATCCGTCCGGGCAGCTGGCGCCCCCCGGACTTGAGCGGGGGGCGCCGTCCCGGTGCTGTGCGTTGACCTACCGGCTGGTCGTTAATATAATAGCGGCTAAATGTTGAGTGCGGAACCAGATGTAAGGGGAAGTGCCATGACGTACGTCATCGGCCCCACGTGCATCGGCCCCACGGACCTTTCCTGCGCGGATACCTGCCCAGTGGCGGGGACGTGCGGCTGGCCGGAGCACGGGGACTGGGTGGACATCCCCCCGGTCCGCAGCCGGCGCGCCACCGACCCAGATGCTGCTCCCGCGTCCGCCGGGACCCAGGTAAGCCAGCAATGACGCCCCCCGGGGGCGCTGGCCGCCCGGGCTCGCCACATCGAGACCCGCGTACCTGAGGAGGCTTCATGACCGGGCGGGAGCGCAGGATCCTCCACGTGAGTGTGAACGGGGAGGCGCGCGAAGAACTCGTGGCGGCACACGAGACACTCCTTGAGGTGCTGCGGGAACACCTCCGCCTGACCGGCACCAAGCACGGCTGTGAGGTTGGCGAGTGTGGCGCCTGCACCGTGCTCGTTGACGGTGTGCCCCAGCTCAGCTGCCTGGTCCTGCCGGACCAGGTCGAGGGCGCCGAGGTGACCACGGTCGAAGGGCTCGCGGACGGCGCCTCCTTGCACCCCATCCAGGAGGCGTTCGTGCGCCTCGGCGCCTCCCAGTGCGGCTACTGCACCTCGGGGATGCTGCTCACCGCCAAGGCGCTACTCGATGCCAACCCCGCGCCGACGCGCGCGGAGATCAGGCAGGCGCTGTCGGGCAACCTCTGCCGCTGCACGGGTTACGCCAGCATCGTCGATGCCGTCGCGCTCGCGGGGAGGAGCATGGGATGTCAGGAGTGAAGAGAGTCACCGCTGACTGGGTCGGCAGGCCGCTTGGCGCAGGACCTGGCGGCGGCGACGGCACCGGCTTCCGCATCGTCGGCAAGCCGCTGCCGCGTGTCGACGCCGTCGCCAAGGTGACCGGCGCGACCATCTATGCGGACGATCTCGCCCTGCCCGGGGCGCTCGCCTGCAAGCTGCTGCGCAGCCCCCATCAGCATGCCCGCATCCGCTCTGTGGACGTGGCCGCGGCCCGCGAGCTGCCAGGCGTGGTGGCGGTGCTCACCGGCGACGCGCTGCCCGCCCGCTTCGGGATCCTCCCGGTGAGCCAGGACGAACGCGCCCTGGAGTTCGAGAAGGTGCGCTACGTCGGTGACCCGGTCGCGGCGGTCGCCGCCCTCGACGAGGAGACGGCGCAGGCCGCGTGCAAGCTCATCGGAGTCGACTACGAGCCGCTCAAGCCCGTGATGACCATTGAGGCGGCGCTCGGGGCGCCCGCGGACGAGCCGATCCAGGAGGAGGCCGAGCTGGGGAACATCCACCGGCTGGCGGCCCTGGAGTTCGGCGATGTCGATGAGGGGTTCGCCGCGGCGGACCTGGTGCGCGAGGACGTCTTCTTCTACGCGGGCAACACCCACCTGGCGATGGAGGAGCACTCGGCCACCGCAGTCTTCAGGGACGGCCAGCTGACCCTGTGGTCTTCGACGCAGACGCCTCACTACGTCCACCGCACGCTCGCCAAGGTCCTGGGGTTGCCCATGGCCCGCATCCGCGTCGTCGCCACCCCGCAGGGGGGCGGCTTCGGGGGCAAGTCGGACCCCTTCTCGCATGAGATCATCGTCTCGAAGCTGGCGATGATGACCGGGCGGCCTGTCAAGTGCACGCTCACGCGGGAGGAGGTCTTCTATGCCCACCGGGGACGCCACCCCGTCCTCATGTGGGTGCGGACCGGTGTGACCAGCGACGGCAGGATCCGCGCCCTGCACTTCCGTACCGCCCTCGACGGCGGCGCCTACGGCTCCTTCGGCGTGGCGTCCATGTACTACACGGGCGCGCTGCAGCCGGTGACCTACGACCTGCCCGCGTACCGATTCGAGGCCTGCCGGGTCTTCACCAACAAGGCACCCTGCGGGCCCAAGCGCGGGCACGGCACCCCGCAGCCGCGCTTCGCGCTGGAGCTTCATCTCGACAAGATCGCCGAGGAGCTGGGGATGGACCCGGTGGAACTGCGGCGGCGCAACTACGTCAAGCCCGCGTCGCGCACGGTGAACTGGCTGCGGGTGACCTCCTGCGCAATCGACGAGGTAACCGACCGGGTTGTCGATGCCTCCGGCTTCTCACGGCGGGAGCGGCGCCACGGGCACGGCCAGGGCTTCGCCGTCTCGGCGTACCTGTGCGGCGCTGGCCTGCCGATCTACTGGAACCGCATGCCCCACAGTGAGGTGAACCTGAAGGTCGACCGGGGCGGAGTCACGGTCTTCTGCGGGGCGGCCGACATCGGCCAGGGCTCCGACTCGGTGCTCGCCACCCTCGTCGCCGAGGAGCTGGGCCTGTCGCGATCGGACATCCGGCTGGTCACCGCCGATACCAGCCTTACCCCGGTCGACCTTGGCTCTTACTCCTCCCGGGTCACCTTCATGGCCGGCAACGCGGCCATCGATGCAGCCCGCAAGATCCGCGGCACCCTCATCTCGGCGGTGGCCGTCCGCACCGGGCGGCCACTGGCAGAGGTAACAGTCGGCGACGGCACGATCGGCGATATGACCTTCGAGGAGGCCGTCGGCGCAGCGGAGGAACTGCACGGCGCCCTCGGCTCGACCGGCAGCTACGCGCCGCCGCCCGGCATCGTCGGCTCCTTCCGGGGCGCGGGCGTCGGGCCGAGCCCCGCCTACAGCTATTCGGCGGCCGTGGTCGATCTTGACGCCGACGCCCGCACCGGCGAGGTGCGGGTCAACAAAGTCTGGATCGCGCATGACATCGGGCGCAGCCTCAACCCGCTGCTCGTGATGGGCCAGGTCGAGGGGAGCGTCTACATGGGCATCGGCGAGGCCCTGATGGAGGAGAACGTCTACCGCAAGGGGCTCCAGCGCCAGCCCTCCATGCTTGAGTACAAGACGCTCAGCTGCCTCGACATGCCCGAGATCGAGGCCGTGCTCGTGGAGACGCTCGATCCCGAGGGTCCCTACGGCGCGAAGGAGGTCGGCCAGGGCCCGCTGCTGCCGGTGGTGCCGGCTGTCGTGTCGGCGATCCACGACGCCCTCGGAGTATGGGTGGACGAGGTCCCTGTCACGCCGGAGAAGGTGCTGAAGGCACTCGAATCACTGGCCAAGGGCGGCGTGGGCCGGGCCGGCCCGCGCCGCTTCCCCGAGATCCCCTACCCTCCCTGCACGAAGGTGGCGCCTCCCGATGTTGCGACTACCGCGGTTTGACTACCTCCGCCCGGGCTCGGCCAGCGATGCCGCCCGGATGCTAGCCGACCACCCGGGACGGGCGATGCTCGTGGCGGGAGGGACCGACCTGCTGCCGAAGATGAAGCGTCGGCAGATGCAGCCCGAGGTGCTCATTGGGCTGTCACATGTCGCCGGGCTGCATGAGGTGCGCTCGACGCCAGCGGGCGGCATCGAGCTCGGCGCGGCGGTCACGCTCACCGCAGTGCTTCATCACGACAAGATCGGCGTTACCCACCCCGGCTATGCGCAGGCGGCCGGCCTGGTCTCCTCCCCGGCGTTGCGCAATGCCGGGACGATCGGCGGCAACCTGTGCATCGACACCCGGTGCAACCTCTACGACATGACGGAGGAGTGGCGCGAGGCGATCGGCTTCTGCCTGAAGACGGGCGGGGATGCCTGCCGTCTGGCCATGAGCAGCCCCCGCTGCTGGGCCGTGTCCTCCTCCGATACCGCGCCGATCGCCATCGCCCTCGGCGCGACGGCGGTGCTCGCCGGTCCAGCCGGTGAGCGTGAGGTCCCGGTGGGATCGCTGTACCGGGACGACGGCATCGACCACCTGGCGAAGGCGCCGGACGAGGTGCTCACGAGCCTGCGCCTGCCGCCCCCCGGCGGATGGCGCTCCGCCTATGTGAAGCTTCGGCGGCGCCAGTCCTTCGACTTCCCGATCGCCGCCGCCGCCGTTGCGGTCAAGCTGGACGGCAATGTGGTCGAGGACTGCCGGATCGTTCTCGGGGCGGTCGCGTCGCACCCGGTCGAGGTGGCAGCGGCGGGCACGCTGGCAGGCCGCAAGCTCGACGACGGCGCGATCGCCGAGGTCGCCGTCCTGGCGGCCAAGCCGGCGAAGCCCCTTGACAACACCGACATGTACTACGTGTGGCGCAAGCGGATGGTGAAGGTGATCGTCGAGCGCGCACTGCGCGAGGCGGCAGGGCTGAGCTGATCCGCCTTGCTGGCGGCCGGCAAGGAGCAGCCGCTGCCGCGCCAGAACGGCGTTCCGGGGCCGCCCGTCCTTGACCCCCGGTACGGCCGCGTGCCCGGACCCGCTAAGCGAGGGCTTTCTCCGCGGTGAGCTTGCTCAGCCGGCGCTGGCCGAGCAGCGCCGCGCCGAGGGCGAGCACGTACTGGACCATGTCTCCCTCGGGCACGTGCGCACCGCCGAGCTTCTCGGTGAGCAGGGCCGCCATCGTCTCGAAGCGCAGGATGCCGCCGACGAGGGTGAACTCCGGCTCCATCTTGGCCCGCTTCATGAGCTGCATCGACCGGGCGACGAGCGAGGCGATGGCCCCCTGCATGATGTCGGCGGGTGCCACGCCCTGGGAGAGGTGGTTGATCACCTCGGCCTCGGCGAACACCGCGCAGACGCCGGAGATCGGCACCTGCTCGTGCGAGGTCGCCGCGAGCGGCCCGATCTCCTCGATACCG
Source organism: Actinomycetota bacterium (assembly GCA_003541285.1). Classification (GTDB taxonomy): domain Bacteria; phylum Actinomycetota; class Actinomycetes; order Streptosporangiales; family Streptosporangiaceae; genus UBA9676. The sequence goes on along the minus strand of DPMS01000441.1, from coordinate 8,851 downwards.
AAGCCCATGTAGTGGGCTGTCTTCTCGAGGAAGGCGCCCGTGCCCGCGGCGCACTTGTCGTTCAGCCGGAACGACCTCACCTGGCTGTGCTCGTCGATGCGGCTGGCCTTCATCGTCTGGCCGCCGATGTCGAGCACCGTGCGGGTGCCCGGGTAGAGGAATCGTGTCCCCCACGCGGCCGCCGTCAGATCGGTCACGTTCAGCTGGCGCGCGGGAAGCTGGAAGCGCCCGTAGCCCGTCGTCGCGACGTAGCTGATGTCGTCGGCGTCCAGCCCCGCCGCCACCACCGCCTCGTCCAGCGCCTGCTCCGCCGCCTCGGCGAGCTTGAAGCCCGTTCGCCGCAGCGAGCGCCCGGCGATTTCGCCGTCGCTGGAGATGATGATGGCCTTGGTGTAGGTCGACCCGACGTCGATGCCCGCGGTGTGACTCATGACGCGCGCCCTCCTGAAGCCGGGACCGGCTCCCGCCGGCTCCTGATGCGGTCCATGGCGAACAGCGCCGCCCCGAGAGCCCCCATGAAGTGGGACTCCTCGCTGTAGTTGACGGGGAACCCGAGCAGGTCCGAGATCACCCGTACCATCCCCGCGTTGCGGGCCACGCCGCCGGTGAAGGTGACCTCCGGCTCGATGCCCACCCGGCTCAGCAGCGCCATCGCGCGTGAGCCGACGGACTGGTGGACGCCGAGCAGGATGTCCTCGGTCTTCTTGCCCTTCCCGAGCCAGGACAGGATCTCGGACTCCGCGAACACCGTGCAGGTCGTCGAGATCCGCACCGGCCGGTCCGAGAGCAGCGCGGTCGGGCCGAGGTCGTCGAGCGGGATGTCGAGGGCGACCGCGGCCGCACCGAGGAACCGGCCGGTGCCCGCCGCGCACTTGTCGTTCATCGAGAAGTCGAGGACCTCGCCGTTGGTGCTCACCTTGATCGCCTTGGTGTCCTGGCCGCCCATGTCGAGCACGGTGCGCGTCCCGGGGAACATCTGCGCCGCGCCACGCGCGTGGCAGGAGATCTCGGTCGTCTGGGCGTCGCCGAAGGTCACCCGGTAGCGGCCGTAACCGGTGCCGATGATGAACCCGACGCCCTCCTGCTCCTCGCGGATGTCCGCCTCCGCCAGCGCGATCTCATAGGCGCGCTCGGCCGCGAGCGTGACGTTCGCGCCGGTGTCGATCAGCGACTGGCCGACGATCCGGAGGCCGTCGTCGATGATCACTGCCTTCGTCTGGGTGGAGCCCACGTCCACCCCTGCTGCGTAGGTCATGGCCTGCCCTTCCCGGAAGCGGCGAGCAGCTTGCGCGTCTGCAGGCCCTCGAAGAAGGCATCGACGCGGTTCTTCAGCTGCGCCTCGGAGACCACGCGCGGATCCATGTGGTCGGAGTCGAGGAGCAGGGTGGCGACGTCGGCGAGCTCCATGACCGCGCGCCTGGAGTCCGCCAGCCCGGTGGAGACGGTCCGGCAGGACTTGATGGCGTGGTAGACGATCCCGTCGATGCCGAAGGGCCCGATCATGTCGGCGAGCAGGCGGTCGGTGTGGAACATCGCATCCATCGAGTCCCGCACGGAGACGAGCACGCCCTCGGCGAGGCTCGCGAGCGGATGCTCGAGGTCGTACTCGAATCCGGAGTTCCATCCCCCCGAGGCGAACCACGTGTAGCTCGACCCCGCGAAGACGCCGCCGCGGTCGGTGAACATCTCGCTGAAGCGCCGGAAGATCGGATAGCACGGGACGCCGACGAAGGCGAGACGGTGCTGCTCGTCGAAGTTCGTCCCGATGCCGTTCGCGGCCTTGTACTCGAGTTCCTCGACGAGCCGCTCGAAGTAGCGGGCGCCCTCCGGCCGCCCGCGGAAGCCGTTGACCACGCCGAGGTACACCGTGCCGTCGGTCACCGCGTTGTAGACGGCCGGCCGGCTCATGTTCAGCTCGAGGACCCGCTTCCAGTTCCTCGTCATGGTGTTCGCGTGGGACATCGTCTCCCGCAGCTCGTCGATGTCGAAGCGCCTGCCCGTGACGTCCTCGCAGAGCGAGATGAGCTCGCCGATCTGGCCGGCGACGTAGCGCAGGTCGTTCTCGTAGTCGACGTGCCCTCGCCCGGTCAGGCGGCCGGCGGCTCTGGTGCCGGGGACGTCGAGGGTGAAGATCGGGATGTGGTACATCCGCTCCCAGATCTCGGCCCACTTGATGTAGGTGTTGCAGGCGCCCGTGTAGACGGCGATGTCCGGGCGGGGGATCTGTCCCATCGGGGTGCTGCCGCCCCGCAGCTGCAGCCCGACGTCGGCCTTGACGTAGCCGCAGACGTCGGAGGCGTACCCCAGGTCCTCAGCCTGGGCGATGTAGGACTCAGAGGTGTGGCGCACCGCGGTCTGCAGGCCGTTGATCTCGGGGAACACGAGCTTGAATCCGAACGCGGTCAGCAGCTCGGCGAGGCTGCCCATCACGAAGACGTAGGCCGACTTCGCGCCCTGCCCGGGGGCGTTGGTGAGCTCGTCGAACCACGAGCGGAAGAGGCGGTTGCCTTCGTGGTTGCCGCGCCCGACGATGGAGCCGGGCTCGCCGTCCGCGGGCGTGGTCCGGTCGGCGGGGTTCTTTGTGTCCGTGGTCATCCCGGGCCTCCGTTCAGGCGAAGAGGACGTTCTCGATGAAGGTCTCGAGCTGGATCTGGAGGCTGTCGAAGCTCGTCATTTTTTCCTCGAACTCGTTGACGAAGTAGGGGATGCCTTCCTCATCAAGTGCCTTCACGTAGGGGACCTGCTCGTCAAGCCCGGGCTCGCACATCTTGGCCGCGCTGATGATGGCCGCACCGGCCCCGGAGTTCCTGATCCGCTTGACGAGCATCGCCTCCTTCGGCTTGCGCAGGTCGTGCTGGACCGGGCTGTAACTCGAGCGCTCCAGGTAGGAGTAGGCGAGGCTGCCGAGGGGGTCGTCGTCGAGCGAAACGTCCTCGCTGAGCCACCGCAGCCCGATCAGCAGGTCGTCGTCGACCACGTAGGAGGACCGGGCGATCGTGGCCAGCAGGTCGAGGGGCGGCTGCTCGCAGAACCCGCCCTCGAACACGAGCCGCATGCGGTCCTGCGGCGCCGTGCCCCGCTGCTCGATCATCGGAAGGGCCGCCCGCAGCAGGTCGTTGTGCTCCTGCCGGGTGATCCTGCCGCCGAGGGCCATGAGGACATATGCCTCGTCGACCGCGAGCAGCCATGGCGTCTCGCGCTTGATCTCATAGAGCCGGCGCAGGAGCCGGCGGTTCTCGTTGAAGACCGTGATCGCCGCGCGCAGGTCGGCCTCGCTCACCTCGCGGCCTGCGATCTCCTCGACGCCCCGCTTGAGCCGTTCATACTCGCCCCGCAGGTAGGGCAATGCGTGGGCCGAGTTGGCGTTCTGCGGTAGGTAGAGAATCTCGCACGGGTAGGGGAAGTTACGTCCCCACACCGCCGCGAGGTTGCGCGCGGTGTCGCAGATCGGGTGGGAGACGAACATGTCGAGTTCCAGGCGCCCCGACAGTGCCAGCTCGAGCGAGGTCTTCACGATCGAGCACAGGTAGGCGCCGAAGCGTGCGTCGCCCTTGCGCGCCTCGATCGGGGCGCCGTGGATCTTCACGGGCAGCAGGCCCGCCGCCGCGACGATCTCCTCGGGGAAGTACACCTCGAAGTGGCCGACGACCTTGCCGCCGGCCTCCCGCCAGCGCTTCACCGTGGGGTAGTCGGCGTCCTCGATGACCTCACGGCAGTAGTGCAGGAGGTCCTCCAGCGAGAGACCCTCCCAGCCGTCAAGCAAGTGGACGTTCATGGGCATCTCACCCTCCACTCGAAGGGGCCCGGGACCACCGCTTCGCGGGCTCTCCCTGCCCCATGTGGCGGCGCAGCTCCCCGGGGGGGACCTAAAGCGGCCAACCTTGCTATTTATTCTACCAACCGTCCGGTCAACATCACTGACTAGCAAATAGTTTACTGGTGGGCTATACGTAGTGCAACCCCTCCCGCGGGCCACCACGCGCGGTGAGCCGGTGGGGGAGCGCCCCGCCACCGCCGGGCTGTGGGGGGAGCGGGCGGGCCTGGCAGGTGGCCAGGACCGCTGGGGGAGCGGGCGGGCCTGCCAACCGACCGGGCCTGTGTGGCGTCCTTAGAGTGCACGGCTGACTGGCAGGCCCTGCGCCAGGCCCTGTCCACGCGCCGCCTGCTGCAGCCCGGCCAGGCCGGGTACCCCCAGGCGCGGCTGCTTTTCGACCCGCGTTTCGACGGTCAGCGGCCAGCCGCTGTCGCCTACTGCCGGACCCCCGGCGACGTCGCCACCTGCCTGTCCTTCGTCCGCCGGTTCGCCATGCCGGTGGCCGCGCGCTCCGGTGGGCACAGCTACGCCGGCTGGTCCGGAACCACCGGGCTGACCGTGGACGTCACCGAGATGAACTCGTTCCGCCTCGGCGCGGGCGGGACCGTGACCGTCGGTACCGGCCTGCACCTGATCGACTTCTACCACCGGCTGGCTGAGCACGGGCTGGCCGTCCCGGGCGGCTCGTGCCCGACCGTGGGCATCGCCGGGCTCACCCTCGGCGGCGGAGTCGGTGTGCTGGCCCGGGCTTTCGGGCTCGCCTGCGACAACCTGGAGGCGTTGCAGATCGTCACCGCCGACGGCAGCGTTCTGCGATGCTGCTGGACGCGGGCTGCTCGGGGATGACCGTGGACCAGTGCCACCTGCCCTGGCAGGCGCCGGGAGGCCAGCTCACCCGGCAGCCGGAACTGGCCAAATCCGATTTCATCACCGCCGGGCTGCCGGCGGCCGGGATCCGCACCCTGCAACTACATCGACCCGGATCTGGCCGGCTGGCGGCAGGCCTACTACGGCGCCAACTACGCCCGGCTGGCGCAGGTCAAGGCGGCTTATGACCCGGCTCAGCTGTTCGGTTTCCCGCAGGGGATCACGCCGGGGCACTGACGCCCCCGGCGGTGGCACTGGCCTACCTGATCAGGTCCCGCAGCACGAGGAAGGTGAGCACCACCAGCGACAGCGAGATGAGCTGACTGCGCATCCTGACCCTGCGGAACGCCGGGATGCGGGCCTTGTGCACCTTGAGATCGGCGTTCGCTCCCTGAGCGTGGCGGACGTGCCAGCCGGCGTACCCGCCGATGATCATGATGACGATCAGCAAGAGGACGGTGCTCCCGCTCATGCCGCTGCCCCTCCCTGGGAAACCTCCCGGGCAGAGCATCTCGCATTATGCAGACCATGTTCTACCGGTTTAGGCAGTTCCGTGCGGCACGGAATGCTTCAGACCGCACTGGAGGCTGCCCAGATGTTGATGTGCCCCTCCATGGCATGCTGATCGATCGCGGCGAGTTCTTCCTGGCTGAAGACTGAATGGCCGGCCGCGGCCAGATTCTCCTCCAGTTGCGCGACACTGCTCGCGCCCATCAGCACCGAGGTGACCCGCTCATCGCGGAGCACCCAGCTCAGCGCCATCTGCGCCAGCGACTGGCCCCGGCTGCGGGCGATCTGGCCGAGGGCGCGGATCCGTGCCAGGTTCTCCTCGCTCAGCTGGTCGCGGGTCAGGGTGCCAGGCCGGCTGGCCCGCGCGCCTTCCGGCATCCCGGCCAGGTACTTCCCGGTCAGCAGGCCCTGCGCGAGCGGCGAGAACGCGATGCAGCCGGTGCCCTCACGCGCCAGCACGTCCAGCAGGCCGCCCTCCACCCAGCGGTTGAGCATGGAATAGGACGGCTGGTGAATCAGCAGCGGTGTGCCGAGCTGGCGCAGGATCGCCGCTGCCGCCGCGGTCCGCTCGGCGGAGTAGGACGAGATCCCGGCATACAGCGCCCGGCCCGAGCTGACCGCTGTCGCCAGCGCGCCCATGGTCTCCTCGAGCGGGGTGTCCGGATCGGCCCGGTGGCTGTAGAAGATGTCCACGTACTCCAGGCCCATCCTGGCCAGCGACTGGTCCAGGCTGGCCAGCAGGTACTTGCGCGACCCCCAGTCCCCGTAGGGGCCCGGCCACATGTCGTAGCCCGCCTTGGTGGAAATGATCAGCTCATCCCGGTAGGGCCGCAGATCCTCACGCAGGATCGCGCCGAAATTGCGTTCTGCCGTTCCGTAGGGTGGCCCGTAATTATTGGCCAGGTCAAAATGGGTGACGCCCAGGTCGAACGCGCGCCGGATGATCGCCCGCTGGGTGTCCAGGGGCCGATCATCGCCGAAGTTCTGCCATAGCCCGAGTGACACTTCGGGCAGCCTCACCCCGCTGCGGCCGCAGCGGCGGTACACGAGGCGCTCATAACGGTCATCGCCGGCGAGGTAGGCCATGGCGGCAAGTCTTTCACCCGGCTGCTGGCACTATGGGCACGGGACGAGCACCCGCACGGCTAACACGACCAGCCGAGTATGAAAGGCAGAGGCGATGTACGACGCGATCATGGCCGAGAGCATCAGCACCACCGGGCATGGCGGGGACACGATCGAGGCTTATCTGGCCCGCCCGCTCGGGCCGGGGCCGTTCGGCGGCGTCGTCGTGATCCATCACATGCCGGGCTACGACGCTGGCACCAAGGAGATAACCCGGACCTTCGCCACCCACGGCTACCTGGCCCTGTGCCCGAACCTTTACACCCGCGAGGCTGGGGGCGCGAGCCCCGACGACGCAGCCGCGGCGGCGCGGGCTCGCGGCGGGGTACCGGACGAGCGGCTGGTCGGCGACGTCGGGGGAGCGGTGAACTACCTGCGGGCCATGCCGGTCTCCAACGGCAAGGTGGGGACCATCGGCTACTGCTCCGGCGGGCGCCAGTCGTTCCTGGCCGCCTGCAGCCTGCCACTGGATGCCGCCGTGGACTGCTACGGCGCGTTCATCGTCGGCACACCGCCCGCAGGGAATCCACTCAAGGCCGGGCCGATCGTGCACATGGCGCCGGACCTGTCCTGCCCGCTGCTCGGCCTGTTCGGCGAGGATGACCAGTACCCCTCGCCCGATCAGGTCGCCGAACTGGGCAAGGCGCTCAACGAGGCGGGCAAGGCGCACGAGTTCCACAGCTACGCGGGGGCCGGGCACGCGTTCTTCTCGGTGAACCGGCCTGCCTACCGGCCCGAGGCGGCGGTAGACGGCTGGGAGAAGATCTGGGACTTCTTCGGCCGCTACCTGGCGGGCTGAGGGGAGACCGGCCATGTGCACGTATCTCACCGAGACACTCGACGTCGAGGGCAGCGGCAAGGGGGCGGCCGGCTGGTTCGCGCTGAGCCAGGCGACTGTGTACTTCGATCACCCGCAGCACGCCCCGGCGGAGCACACACTGAACATCGACTTCCTCAACCCAGGGCAGGGGCCCTCGGCGCGGGTGGCGGTGGAACTGACCGCAGCCTCAGCCAGGGCGCTGGCCGCGGCCATTGAGGCGGCACTGGCAGCGGCCCCGCCCGGCCTCGTCTGAGGCGGCGGGGCCCGGCTGACGAGGCCGGAAATGTCGGTGGTGCGTGCCAGGATCGGGGTGAAAGGGTCGGACAGGGCGGTGGCATGAAGTTCAGGGTCGAGCATGACGTACTAGCAGAAGCAGTGGCCTGGGTGGCGCGTGCGCTGCCGTCGCGGCCCGTGGTGCCCGTGCTGTCCGGGCTCCGCCTGGAGGCACGCGATGACCAGCTGACGCTGTCGTGTTTTGACTACGAACTGTCGGCCACCGTCCGGGTGGAGGCCGATATCGCGAAGCCGGGCACGGCGCTGGTACCCGGCCGGCTGCTAGCCGAGATCACCCGGAGCCTGCCCGGCCAGCCGGCCGAGTTCGCCGCCGATGGCGATGTGGTCAGCCTGACCTGCGGCAGCGCCGAGTTCACGCTGGTGTCGCTGCCGCTGGCCGACTATCCCGAGCTGCCGCCGACACCACCGCTGGCCGGCACGATTGACGGCGGTGAACTCGCCGCCGCCACGGCTCAGGTCCTGCCAGCGGCGAGCCGGGACGACACGCTGCCGATGCTCACCGCCGTGTGCCTGGACATGCGCGGTGACATCATGACCCTGGCAGCGACCGACCGGTACCGGCTGGCGGTGAGGCAGGTGCGCTGGGCGCCGGCCAGGCCCGGCCTCCGGGCCATCGCCCTGGTGCCCGCCCGCACACTCGCTGACGCCGCCCGGACGATGGCGCCGGGGGAGCAGGTCGCGGTGGCCTTCACCGCCAGCGGTGAGGCGCCCGGCCCGCCCAGGTCAGCGGGGACGGGTGCCAGCCGCCAGGGGGAGCGGGAGCCGCACCCGGTTGAAGGCATGATCAGCTTCGAGAGCCGGGGGCGGCGGCTGACCGGCCGGCTGATCGGAGGTGAATTCATCCGGTACGCGTCCCGGTTCCCGGACGGGTTCGGCTGCCGGGCAGAGGTGCCGGCGGGCTCGTTCATCGAGGCAGTCAGGCGCGTTTCGCTGGTTGCTGACCGGGCGAGCCCCGTTCGGCTCACGTTCGGCCAGGGCCGGGCCGTGGTCGAAGCGCAGACCGAGGGCCGTGCCCGGGCGGTGGAGACCGTGACCGCCAGCTTCCGGGGCGACGAGCCGGCCATCGCCTTCAACCCGCAGTACCTGCTCGATGGGCTGACGGCAGCCGCCGCCGGGACCGCTGCTGGCCAGGCTGGGCAGCCCGGCCCGGCTGGGCAGCCCGCTGGTCATGAGGAGACCGGAACCGCCCCGGCCACAATCCGGCTGGAGTTCACCAGCCCCGCCAAGCCTGCCCTCATCACCTGGGCCGGTGACGCCGCCGGTCAGCCAGGGGAAGAAGGGGTGCCCGCGTTCCGCTACCTGGTGGTGCCGTTGAGGTCGCCGACCCGCGCCTGATGCCAGGGCCCGTCCGGATAGTCCTGGTACTGCGCGTAGGCCCCACGCGAACGCAGCGGCCGCCGGGCCTGCTCCCGGCCGGCCCG
>DPMS01000756.1 GCA_003541285.1 Actinomycetota bacterium | reverse complement strand
CGGCATCGAGTTCGAGGTGATGTGGCGGGTGCCGGCAGATCACTGGGAGCAGGAGATGGCGTCCGGCAGCATGATCCAGCCGCTGGACCTTGAGGCCGAGGTAGCCCGGTGGGGCGACCAGGTAACCGGCGCCGCCGCAGGCTCAGTCACCTGAAAGCCCGCCCGGGACTGTGTCAAGCCCACTTGACACGAGTTTGTAACCACAAAAGCCACAAGACGGGCGTTAACATGGCTCAAACGCGTGTCAAGTCAACCTGACGCACGTTTGAGCCAACTCCAGCGCGCGGGGCGGCTGGGCTGGGGCGCGGGGGCTGGTCAAGCTACTTCGATGGCGCCTTTGTAGGCCACGCCCTTGACGCGCACTACCGGCGCCTGGATCGACGGCTTCGCCAACGCCGTCTCGCCAGCCTCGCCCGTCTCGCGACCTGAGGAGACGCCGAGGCCGCCGAGCTCGACTCGCGCATGCGGCGGCAGCAGGATCTCGGTACGCGACTTGTACGAGATGGCGACAATTTTCACCACGGGCGCGCTGAACTCGGCCGCGCGAAGGTCGAGCAGCCCGCCGCCCTTGTAGACCACCGAGTAGAAGCGCGCGGGCACCCGCCACCGGCCAGTCCGGCGTATCGAGCTCTTCATCGCCAGGGCGAACTTGCCTGGCTTGCCGCTCGCCGTAGTAGCACGGACGTCCGCGCCTTCAGCGCTGGCCGGCAAGTCGGCCACGAGCCCGGCAAGCTCCGCCCTTGTCCGCGCGGTCAGCGCGAGCTTGATGCGCTGTTCGAACTCATCCTCCACCAGGCGATGCTCGGCAAATGCGGCCTGCAGCCGCGCCGCGGCGGCGTCTCGTTCGGCCCGCGACGCCAGCACGGGCGTCAGCCCGGTCGGCTCCGACGCTGTCATCACGACCTCCTCGTAAGAACAAGATATATCGTAACGCAATCCGAACCGCGGCGTACCAGGAAGCCCATCGACTCTAACCGGGAGAGCAGAACCGGATAAACCCGGCAATCTCAAGCTGCAGCGGCCGTCAGGAAGGGGTCGACAATGACTTACCCAAATGTAGTTCGGACATTAAGGGTGAATCGCTCGCCGGAAGTGACTCAAGTGCGGGGTATGTCGGGCGGCGACCCAGCCCGGACTCACCCGAGCCCCGGACTCAGCCGAGCCCCGGACTCAGCCGAGCCCCGGACTCAGCCGAGCCCTGGACTCAGCCGAGCCCTGGACTCAGCCGAGCCCTGGACGGTCGCGGGTTAGGTCGGTGTACAGGGCGGAGGTCTGGGCGGCGATGCTGGCCCAGCTGAACGACGCCTTGACATGCTGTCGGCCGAGCTGGCCCATCGCCGTTGCCCGGGCAGGGTCCCCTACCAGAGATGAGATGGCCTGCGCGAGCAGGATGTGGTCATCTGGGGGGACGAGAAGGCCAGTCTGGGCGTCGGTCACGACCTCGGGGATCCCGCCGACGTTCGACGCGACGACGGGAGTGCCGCAAGCCATCGCCTCCAGGTTGACGATTCCGAGTGGCTCGTACAGTGACGGGCAGGCGAACACGGTGGCGTGCGTCAGCAACTGGATGACCTCCCGCTTCGGCAGCATCTCCGGCAGCCAGACCACGCCGGACCGCCCCGCCCGCAGCCCCGCCACCAGCCCGGTCACCTCGCCGGCCAGCTCCGCGGTGTCCGGCTGGCCCGCGCAGAGCACCAGCTGCGCGGCCGGGTCGAGCTGCTGCGCCGCCCTGAGCAGCACCGGCAGCCCCTTCTGCCGGGTGATGCGCCCCACGAACACCACAGATGGCCGGCCTGGGTCAACGCCGTACCGCTCCAGTACGTCGGTGGCCGGGTCCGGGGTGTACTCGCTGGTGTCGATCCCGTTCCGGATGACCCGCACCCGGTCCGGGCAGATGGCCGGGTAGGCGGCAAGCACGTCGGCCCGCATCCCCTCGGACACTGCCACCACCGCGGCGGCCGATTCTGCTGCCACCCGCTCGCACCAGGAGGACAGGGCATAGCCGCCGCCCAGTTGCTCGGCCTTCCACGGCCGGAGCGGCTCCAGCGAGTGCATCGTGACGACATGCGGCACCCCGTAGAGCAGCGCGGCCAGATGGCCTGCCAGGTTCGCATACCAGGTGTGCGAGTGCACCAGGTCGGCGGAGGCNNCCGGTCCGCGCCCTGGCAGTGCACGGTCACGTCTACCAGGTGAGCCAGCTCACGGGTGAGGTAACTGACGTGCACGCCCGCGCCGCCGTACACCTCAGGCGGGTACTCGCGGGTGAGCAGCGCCACCCTGAGCGGCCCGGTCACGCGGGCACCGCCTGGCCCTTGCCCACCACGGTGATGCCACCGGCGGACACCACGAAGCCGCGGGCACGGTCATGCTCCTTGTCCACCCCGACCCGGGCACGTTCGGGAACGATGACGTTCTTGTCGATGATCGCGTCACGCACCAGGGCGCGGCGGCCCACCACGGTGTTGTCCAGGATGATGGACCGCTCCACCGTCGCCCAGCTGTTGACCCGGACACCAGGTGAGAGCACGGAGTCGCGGACCAGCCCCCCGGACACGATGACGCCGTTGCTGACCAGGCTGTCGATCGCCCGGCCGACCCGGTCGCCGGAGTCGTGCACGAACTTCGCCGGCGGCTGGGAGGGGACATGGGTCAGGATCGGCCAGCGGTCGTTGTACAGGTTGAACCTGGGCGTGGCCGAGCTCAGATCCATATGGGCGTCGTAATAGGAGTCAAGCGTGCCGACGTCCCGCCAGTACGCGGTGTCCTCCGGGCTGGCGCCCGGCACCTTGTTGGCCGTGAAGTCGTACACCTGCGCGCAGCCCTCGCGGACCAGCATCGGGATCAGGTTCCCGCCGATGTCGTGCCGGCTCGACTCATCGGCCGCGTCCTTACGCAGCGCGTCCACCAGCACGTCGGTGGAGAACACGTAGTTGCCCATGGAGGCAAGGGCCTCACCGGGACTGCCGGGCCGGGCCGGGGGGTCGGCGGGCTTCTCCAGGAAGGCATCGATCGTGCGGCCGTCCTTGCCGACGCCGATGACACCGAACGCGGTGGCCTCCTGGCGCGGCACCGGAATGCCCGCGACGGTCACGCCTGCGCCGTCGGCCACGTGCTGGTCGATGATCTGCTGCGGGTCCATCCGGTACACGTGATCGGCGCCGACGACCACTACGTAGTCGGGGCGCTCGTCGTTGATCAGGTTCAGCGACTGGTAGATCGCGTCCGCGGACCCGGTGAACCACTGCGGGCCGAGCCGTTGCTGCGCCGGGACCGGGGTCACGTAGTTGCCGAGCAGGGCACTCATCCGCCAGGTGGTGGTGACGTGCCGGTCCAGGCTGTGGCTCTTGTACTGGGTCAGCACACACACCCGCAGGCAGTTGGCGTTGACGAGGTTGGACAGCGCGAAATCGATCAGCCGGTAGAGGCCGCCGAACGGGACGGCGGGTTTGGCCCGGTCCGCGGTCAGCGGGGCCAGCCGCTTTCCTTCGCCGCCCGCGAGCACGATTCCCAGGACCTGTCGCTGCGTCACCTCATGCCTCCTTGAGCACGGCGGCGAGAAGCTGCTGTGCTTCGTCCTGGATGCGAGCCAGGTGGCCGGGTCCCCGGAACGACTCGGCATACAGCTTGTAGACGTCCTCGGTGCCCGACGGCCGGGCCGCGAACCAGCCGGAGGCGGTGATCACCTTGAGCCCGCCGAGCGGCTCGCCGTTGCCCGGGGCGCGCGTCTGCCGGGTGAGCACCGGGTCACCGCCGAGTTCGTCCACGCCGACCTGCTCGGGAGAGAGCCTGGCCAGGACCGCCTTCTGCGCCCGGCTCGCCGGGGCGTCGATGCGGGCGTAGGCCGGATCGCCGAGCCGGGCGGTGAGCTGCGCGTAGTGCTCACTGGGGGTGCGGCCGGTGACCGCGGTGATCTCGGACGCCAGCAAGGCCAGGATGATGCCGTCCTTGTCCGTCGTCCAGACCGTCCCGTCCCGGCGGAGGAAGGACGCCCCGGCGCTTTCCTCGCCGCCGAAGGCGATGGTGCCCGCCAGCAGGTCCGGCACGAACCACTTGAACCCGACCGGCACCTCGGTCAGGCGGCGGCCGGCTGCCTCGGCCACCCGGTCGATGATCGCCGAACTCACCATCGTCTTGCCGACAGCGGCGCTGGCTGGCCAGCCCTCGCGGTGGCGGAACAGGTAGTCGATCGCCGCCGCGAGGTAGTGGTTGGGGTTGAGCAGGCCCGCGTCCGGGGTCACGATGCCGTGCCGGTCGGCGTCGGTATCGTTGCCCGTCGCGATGGTGAACTCGGCCCGGCGCGCGATCACCGACGCCATGGCGTGCGGGGACGAGCAGTCCATCCGGATCCTGCCGTCCCAGTCCAGGGTCATGAACCGGAATGTGGCGTCCACTACCGGGCTGACCACGGTCAGGTCGAGTCCGAACCGGCCGGCGATCTCGCCCCAGTAGGCGACGCTTGCCCCACCGAGTGGGTCCGCGCCGATCCGCACGCCCGCGGCCCGTACCGCGTCAAGGTCCACCACGGTGGGCAGCGCCGCCACGTACTGGCCCAGGAAGTCATGCACACCCGCGATCGCCCTGGCCCGGGCATAAGGGATCCGCCGGACCTCCCGCAGCCCCCCGCGGAGCAGTTCGTTCGCACGATCCTGGATCACCGTGGTGATCTGCGACCCGGCCGGGCCGCCGTCGGGCGGGTTGTACTTGAAGCCACCGTCCTCCGGGGGGTTGTGCGACGGGGTGACGACAATCCCGTCGGCAAGGCCGTCCACCCGGCCTTCGTTATGCATCAGAATGGCGCGCGACAGCGCGGGGGTCGGGGTGTAGCCGCCCCGGCTGTCCGCCAGCACGCTCACCCCGTTGGCAGTGAGTACTTCCAGCGCGGTGACGAGGGCAGGCTCGGACAGGGCGTGGGTGTCCCGGGCGAGGTAGACAGGGCCGGTGATGCCCGCGCGGGCGCGGTATTCGCAGATCGCCTGGGTGGTGGCGGCAATGTGATCTTCGTTGAAGGACAGCCGGAACGCCGACCCCCGGTGGCCAGAAGTGCCGAAGGCAACCAGCTGCCCGGGTTCGGCGGGGTCCGGGTGCTCCACGTAGTAGGCGGTGACGAGCGCGGCCACATCGACCAGGTCGGCGTCGGTGGCTGGCTGGCCCGCCCGTTCGTGTGCTTCCATGCCTCACCTCGCCATCACCGGCGTGAGCCGCACGCTCCCGCTGGCGTTAGCCGCTAGTCCTCCGTGCCAAGTGTTCCCGGAATCCGCCCGGTTCGTCACTAGGACGGTGGGGGCGCTTCCGGCCGGAGTTGCGCGAACTGGCCTGGGCCGCCCCTGGATTGCGGATCATCAGCGGCATCGGCCACAATGACGGCTGGCGATGAAGCTCGCCTGAACCGCGGGATGGCCCCGCTGATGGCTTCTACCCCCTGAGTCAGACCCAGCGTGGGAGGAGGCCATCATCGTGGATGACATCGTGCCGGAGCCACCCGGCAAAGATCCGGGGGGTTGCGCCCCCACCGCCAGCGCCGCCGGGGCCGGGCCGTGAGCCCGTCCCTGCCGGTCCCGCTTATCCAGGTCCTGCAGGTCGTGACGATCGCGGGCGCCGCGCCGGGTGTGTCGGGTGTGATCTCGCGGGTGGAGGCGCGGCTGCAGGG
>DPMS01000844.1 GCA_003541285.1 Actinomycetota bacterium | reverse complement strand
CCGCGATCCGGGCCCGCCGGAAATCCCCCCGCCGGGTCCTCGACTTCCCCCGCCGGACTCTCTACAGTTGTCATTTCGGCCTCCCCCTGGTCCAGGTCACCCCATGTGACCTGCGGAAAGATTCTCTTCGATCACCCCCCGCACAATCTTTCTGACACTCCCCCGGGTCCATGCGCACCCAATCGATGTGATGCCCGGCATCATGGGCGAGCTGGGAGAAGAACACCCGCCGGGCCCGGCAGAACAGTGACCCCTTCGCGATGGACACGGTCCGCAGCTCACCAGCCCACGGGTAGACGTCGCCAAGGATGTAACGGTGGAACGCCCGCAGATGGTCAAGGTACGGATCCGGGCCCGCCGCCCCGCTCACTTCCGGTAGCGCGGCAAGACCCGGTCACGCAGCTCGTCCGTGGTCAACTCCCCCGCCGCTACCTCCACGAACAGCGCGAGATCCGCCTGGCTCGGCTCCAGGCCCTCGGCCCGCACCGACGCCAGCGCCGCCGCGACCGAATGCTGCCGCTCCGCCGCCTCCAGCATGGCCTCATACTGCTCGACAGACACCAGCACCGCCTCCGCCCTGCGATGAGCGCCGACGAACACGACATCGCCCGGAGACCGCCTGACCTGATCAAGCACCCTGGCAAGCCCGGCACGGAACTCACGGAACGACATCACCGCCGGCACCGACACTCAGCCAGCGTACACTGATGCGTACACATCAGCGGAAGCGGTTGCCCGGCGCCAGGGCACCGCGGGTGCCGGCGATAGACCGCGATCGACTATCAAGCCACCCCGATAAGAATTATTCACATCGAGCGGCGATCGGTGAATCGACCTTTACTCCCAGCTAGTTGGGAATTAGCGTGCTTAGTTAACCGGACACCCAGAGTTCTGGCAGAAGGTCGGACCGTAAGGCGGCTTGGCGTGGTCGCCATTCAGATGCTCCTGGCAAAGCTTGCACGCCGGCCTGGCCTTGGCGCGATGCCGCCCCTCATGATGCTCTGCGTATTCCAGGTCGGCCAATGAGACATACGTGGCCTGTTGTAGCACTCGCCTTGCGAGCGATCTATCGTCTAGCTCGAATACGTCCGATGACCACTTACCTGGCCAGACCGTGAGGATCTTCCCGCCACGCTCGCCAAGCATATTTAGCTTATCTTGACGTGATTTTGCATAAGACAATTTTCCGGCTTTGAACAGAATAAAAGGAACTAAGTTACTACTGTAAGGAAACTCGACGCTAGCTGAGGTCAAGCGAAGATCCATTCCTACTCATCTCTCCTTGCCGACATAAGCATGACTCGAATCGACCCGCGTGGCACGAGAACGCATGCGCATGCCGCATTTCGTAGCTCAGTCCACATGAGGGATGGTACCGGGCTGGAGGCCGTGGGCGATGCGCCGCAGGATGGCTGGGTGGATGTCGTAGTCGTCGAGTTGGGCGGACGGCACCCAGGCGACTTCGTCCGCTTCGTCGCTGGCAGTCAGGGTCCCGCCGATGACGCGCGCAGTGAAGCAGGTGTTGACGGGCTGGCGGACTTCGCCGCCGGCGTAGGCGATCACGTGGGCGGGGTCGCTGAACACTCCGACTAGGGCGGTGATCTCGATGTCGAGCCCGGTTTCTTCGCGGCATTCGCGGACCGCGCACTGGGTGAGGGTCTCGTTCTTTNNGCGGCTGGTTGGTTTGGGTGCGGCCGGGTCGCGCCAGTAGTCCATCCGGCGCGGCCGGCCCTTCCGCCCGCTCACGCTGCCCAGCCCTCCGGGTCGTCCTCGGGCGCGAAGGGCCGCGCGGACGCCCAGACCCGCTCGAACGACTCCAGGTAGGTGCCGTAGTAGGCGCCGTCTACCCGGCGCAGGCGCAGGGTGGGGGTGTAGGCAGCGAGGATGCCGTACACGTGGGTGTTGACGAGCATGTCGTCGTCGAACAGGTAGATCGAGTTGTACAGCGGCGTGTCATGCAACCGGATCTCCGCGACCCCGGCCAGCGGCCGGTAGGAGGCCAGCACCGCCCGCACCCGACCCGCCACGCCGCCGCCGATCCGGTACTCGGCGTCCCTGCCGGCCAGGCTCGCCCCGTCCGGGTCACCCAGGCACAGCCGCACCCGCACGCCCGCCTCCGCCCGCGACATCAGCAGCGGTGTCCAGTCCGGGTGCTTCTCGGCCAGGAACAGCCCCGCGAACGCCAGCACGTCCACACTGCGCTGCGCCTGCGCCAGCAGTCCGGTCCACAGCTGGGCCGGCACGTCGGTGCGCCGCGGATAGGCCGCGACCAGCTCCGCCCCGGCCAGCGAGGCCCGGTCCACCGCGCCGGGCCACAGGTAGCGACTCACCCGGCAGCTGGCACATGGCAGAGCCGCCTGGAGTCCGCGCAGATCTGGTCAATCTGGGCGTGCTCACAGCCGCCTGCGGACGCCCGGTCGTGGCTGGCGAATCGGCACCATCAGTCGCGGGTCATCACCCCTGCCCGAAGCCGGCCTCCCGGGCGAGGACGATCGCCTGACCCCGGGAGCGCACCCCGAGCTGATCGAAGATCGCCGATACCTGGTTGCGGACCGTCTTCTGCGACAGGTGGAGCTGTTCTGCGATGTCGGCGTTGGCGCTTCCTTGCGCAAGGAGGTGGAGGATCTCGAGCTGGCGCGGCGTGAGCCGGCCGAAGTCGGCGCGCTGGCGTGGCCGCGGGCGAGATGGGAGGAAGGTGTCGATGGCGTCCAGGGTCTGCTGCCAGCCAGGTTCGTCGCTCATCACGGCGTGGTTGACGCCGTCGATCGGGACGAACTCGGCGCCGGGGATGCCGGCGGCCGAGCCCGCCACGGCGGGGCAGCCGTAAGCGACCTCGAAC
>DPMS01000216.1 GCA_003541285.1 Actinomycetota bacterium | reverse complement strand
GGGTTTAATCACAAGCTAAGACAACGCCTGCCTGAGTTCCCGCGGGCCGGGCCGGCTGCGCCGCGGCGAGAGCGCGGCTACCACGTCCGCGAGCACGCAGAGCGTGCGTTCCGAGTTCGTCTCCCTGGCCGCCTGGGCCGCTTGCAACCCGACTGCGGCGGCCTGGTCCGGCTCACCCGAGAGTGCCAGCGCGGCAGCGCGTCGCGCCCTGAAGAAGCCAGCATCCCGCCGCGACAAGGTGCCGCTCGCGATCACGTCCGCGAACAACGCGGCTGCTTTCGTGGGCTTGCCGGCTTCCGTATAGCAGGTCGCTTGCCTGACCAGGAGCGTGTCACCAGTGAAGTACGCCCCGGTCGGCCCGAGGCGCTCATCGTCCGGCGGTGCGCCGGCCAGTAGCTCACGGGCCTCGTCCATCTTCTGCTCGACCTTGCTCAAGCTCTCGCCGGTCATGGCCAGGCCAAAGGCTTGCTGCTGCGTCGCCTCGGCGCGCACCTTGCGAGGGAACTGCCATGGGCCGGACTGTGCGGCCTCGGCGAAGGTCACGACCCGGTGAGCTTCCCGCAGGTCGTACGCCATCTGGGACTTCTTGAGCAGCACGTAGCCCTGCATGGCGGTGTCGCCCGCCTCCTGTGCCCACTCCATGGCGCGGTCGTACCAGTACGTGGCGCTTGAGCAGTCGTGCAGGTCCCGGTAAAGCCATCCCGCGAACTCGGCGCCATCCGCGCCGAGTGAGAGCAGGGCGTAGCGCACGTCAGGCTTGACCTCGCGCACGTGCTGGGAGATGGCACCGAGGATACCCAGCACCATTGGCAGCGCTCGGGCCGGGCCAAGGCTGCCGTCGTCGGCTTTGCTGCGATCGAGCTGGCTACGGAAGAAGCCGACCACCGAGCCATCAAGGTAACGGCGAGCGTCATCGAGGGCGGCGGCGACGTGCTCCAGTTCGTCCAGGTCGCGCGTGGGCAGAGCGTGCGCGACAGGACCTGACAGAACCGGCTGGCCGTTGGCCAGCTCAGCGAGCAGGCCGTCCAGGCCGCTGGCCCGCGCGGTTTGCGCGTCGATCGGCAGCAGGACCGACCGCCCGTGCAGCAGCACCGGAACAGTCAGCGTTTCCGAGGGTTGCACCGCTGCTGACGTCCTGCCGTCCGCCTCGTCCGGCAATCTGAACCAGAGCAGCTCACCCGGGATGCCGAGGATTCGTGCCCAGCAAACGAGCTTGCTCAGTTCTTCAGGTGCGCGGCCGTTTTCGATCCGGCTGAGTTGCGCCTGGGTCAAGCCGAGCCAATTGCCGGCTATTTCTTGCGACAGCGGCCTTGGATGCCACGGATGGGTGCGATAGGCGAAGATGACGCGACCCATGTGCCAGGTGGCGAGCGCATCGCGCATCTGGTCGGTGTCCCAGAATGTGCGGGGCACGCTGGGAGGTTTAACCTCGACTCGTTAGGGTCTTGCCGCTGAAGCGTGGCCGACATGCGGAAACGTGTCTTGATGTCCGCACCCAAAGGGTGCGGGCCAAGCTGGGCATCGTGAGGATGTTCGCGCAGTTCAGCCGGATGTCCTTGGCGCTCGTTGATCATGCGGTGAATAGCCGGGGATAAGCAGCGCGTCGCGAGTGAGCCGAGTGCATCCGGCGCAGCGATTACCGCGGTTGTCGCGCGCCAAGCGCGTGCCACAACCGCCGCAGTAGCGAACCGGTCGCGCGCTCGCCATCGCTGCTTCAACTGCCTCCTCGGGAACGCTCTGGAGGGCGCACTACGTGGCAGTCTAACGACGCTACTCGCTCTCGGTCGGCGATCGTATGCACTTCGTACATGACAGGCATACATGACGTTCGTGGTCGCCTCAGCCCGATGGGCTGAGGCTAGATCACAAAGGTTTGCCAGGCGACACGCGGTGGAGGCGAAGCATGACGCGGTCCCCGTCTTCGCTGCTGTGTGAGGCGAGGACCGAAGCGAGCATCAACCATCCGACCCCGCGCCAGACCGCCCGGACAGAGATTGACCGGCGTGTCATGCGCGATGGCCGCCATGTCTCCTGCGGGATGCCGTTTCCCTGCAGCCGGGCCGAGCTGGCCTTGGGCCTGTTCTAGAGGGGTCTCAATGAGCGGCGGCAAGAGCGCATCGACGCGACCAGCAGCGGGCGTCGTGACTCGTGCCGCTGGAGGCGGGGCCGGAGCTGCCCGTGGGATTGCTACTGAGGTCGTTCGCGGCCCCGGACAGCGCCGAGCACCGGCACCGGTCCTGCCTCTCCACGGCGAGCGGATTATCTGCACGGTTAACCAGGCCAACCGTGCAGACGTATTCGACCTGCTCGATATCGCGGACGAGTTGGGCGTAAGCCTCGTGAAGTTCCACGTCTTCTCGGCCATCGGTACCGGACACGGCAACTCCGAGCTGGCCATGACGCCGCCGGAGTGGGTGGACTTCTGCGATCACCTGAACGAGATTGCGAAGAACTACCAGACGCGGGTGTGGTACCAGCCGACGTACGCGCGGCACGACCAGATGGCGCGCTACCAGGCCGAGGGCTACCAGGGCTGCATCGGCCGGACGCTGGACCGGATCTCGATCTTTCCGGACGGGCGCTGTTACGTCTGCTCGTACCTGTTCGACACCGACCTGCATTTCGCGCAGATGGACGGCGACCGGGTACGGCTCAACCACGGCGAGAACGAGTTCGACCTGTTCACCAAGCCGCTCGTGAGCAGTAGCTGCGGCGGCTGCAAGGCCCCTGCCTGTCTGGGCGGTTGCCCGGCCGAGGAGATCGTCATGGGCGCGAGCTCCTGCGAGACGTACGCGGACATCGTGCCGGTCTGTCGGCTCTGGAAGTCCAGCGCCAAGCCCGAGGAATGACCCGGGCAGGACGAGACGAACACCAGACGGAAAGCCTGCACCGCCCGTGAGCCGGTCGTCGTGGCGGCAGCGATTCGAGCGGGTGTTGCAGCTGCCGGGGCGCATTCGCGGCGCTGCTGTACGGCGAGTCCGGGCTGGCCGCTTCCGGTGAGCCGCTGCCCCAGGCCGGGTTGACCCCCGGCCGGGTCTGGCTGGAAGGCCCCACAGTATGACCGGGCTGGTCGACGTCACGGCCTGGCCACGCTCCCTGGCGCACAGTGCCTGAGCCGATTCGTGATCTATCTCGCCGCATCTTCTGATGGCGCGAGCGCGGTCAGTGCCGTGTGCCGGGATGACGCGGCAGATGGTGGAGGAGGCGCTTAGAGTCGATTTGGTGCGGATTTCGAGCTTCAGGAGCATCAAGCTGGCTGAGCCTCCGGCAGGGCCTGGGCTGCGGCCCATCGCATAGGGGTACACCCAGGCCGAGGCGGGAGGCACGGTGACTCTTTCCTGGATACTCACCGGAGCCGGTGCGGGCCCGATCGCCGGCCCGCGGATACGCGCCAGCGTGTTCTCCCGCAGCACCGACCACGGCCAGCCGCCCCGCCGCGCCTGCGCACGCGAGATCCTGCCAGACCGCTGGCGGTGGCGCTCGTTGCTGCCCGTCACCGGGCGCTGTCCGTCCTGCCGGGTCAGGATCGGCCCGTACCTGCTGTTGGCCGAGCTTACCGCCGGATTCGCCTTGGCGGTCACGGCCGCCCGCGCCTCCTCTGCGTGGGAACTGGCGGCGCTGGTCTGGCTTGTCCTTCTTGCCGTTCCCCTCGCCTTCATCGACGTAGCCGTCCACCGGCTGCCGGACCAGCTCACCGCCGCCGCCTTTGGCGGCACCCTCGGCCTGCTGGCCGTTGCCGCGCTCACCGCCCACCAGCCCAGCCACCTCGGCCGAGCCGCCATCGGTGCCGCCGCCCTGGCCTGCTTGTACCTGGCTCTGTCGGTGATCCGGCCGGGCGACATGGGCCTGGGTGACGCCAAGCTCGCCGCCAGCGCCGGCGCCGCGCTTGGCTGGACCAGCTGGCAGGTGCTGGTGTCCGGCACCGTCATCGCGTTCGCTCTGGCCGCCGTGTACGGCGGCGCGTTGCTCGCCCTGCACCGGGCCACCCGCACCAGCCAGCTGCCGCTCGGGCCGTTCATCATCCTGGGTACGCTCGCGGCCATCGCCTTGTGACTGTGTACGCTGCGTCAGGTTCAGATGAGCATTCGGCGCCATATCTGAGCACTACAGGAGCAGCGAATCGGCTACCTGAGCATCGGCCCTTTTCCAGTCACCGTCAGTTATCCCGGTGCGCTGAGGGCACCGCGCTGGATGGGGGTGCACGTGGAGAGGCGTCGGGAAGAATGCGAGGAGCGTCCTGCGGGCGGGTCTGGGCGCTGGACGCCAGGGCTGTCAGCGCAGCGCGCTGGTGAGGTGCAGGCCGACGACCGCGACGGCGAGCTGGGCGGGTGCGAGCACCGCTCCGATGGCGGTGTACTGCCAGGCCCGCAGCGTGGCGCCGGCGTCGCGGGCGATCCGGCGGCAGATCAAGGTGGCGACCGAGCCGGTTAGCAGCAGGCCGGGGCCGATGGCGGTGGCCAGGATGGCTGCCCACAGCCCGGCTGTTCCGGCCGGGCGCAGCGCCGCGGCCGCGGGCAGGTTGTTCAGCGCTGAGGCCAGCGCTGAGCCGGCGATGAGTTGGGCGGCCAGGCCGCCGCGCAGCGTGAGGCCGGCCGCGAGGATGGCGCGGATCGCTGAGGCGGCGGCAAACATGGGGATCAGGTCGAGCGCGGCGCGGACGGAGGGCCGGGCGCGGGCCGCGCGGGTCTCCGGGCCGGGTCCGGCTTGGGCCAGCCAGAGGCTCAGCGAGCCGACGGTGACCGCCACCACCAGCAGCCAGGCGAGCCACGAGCCGCGCACATAGGCCAGCGGCGGGAGCGGGACGCGGCCGAGCAGCAGCAGGCTGGTGATGTTGGAGGTGGGCAGGAGGAACGAGGCTGCGTTGGCGGTGACCGCGAGCGCCACGGCCAGCCGCCCGGCGGAGATGCGATGCCGGCGGGCGGCCTGCAGCGCTACCGGCATGGCCACCACGACGGCGACGTCGAGGTTGGCCAGCCCGCTGACCACGGCGGTGAAGGCCAGGACCGAGGCGGCGGCCACCGCGCGGGGCGCCCGCTCGCGGATCAGCAGGCCGGCCAGAATGCGGAACACCCCGAGCCGGTCTGCCAGCACCGAGCCGGCGATGATCGCGGCCAAGGTCGCGAACGGCCCCAGGGTGGCCCGGGCGGCCGACGGCAGGGCTTGAGGACGGAGGCAGGTGGCAGCGGCCGTCAGGATGACCGCGGCCACCCACAGCACCACAGGCAGCCGATCGAGAGGTGACGCGATCCTGGCGGATATTACAGGCTTCTCGGACGTGACCGTAGGCATGCCTCCTCGCATGTTGGTGGATTTCCTAGTCAGTGATGATCGCGGCAGTCAGGGCCGCTGGCTATGATGTTACACGATGATGTCACATTCTGAACCAGGCAGAGAGCGGGACCGGGATGACGAGCTGATGGCCATCCCCCGG
>DPMS01000879.1 GCA_003541285.1 Actinomycetota bacterium | reverse complement strand
GCACCACTCGGCCCAGTAGTCCACGAGCACTGGCTTGTCGTTCTTGAGGACGTCGGCCTCGAAACTGGCGTCGGTGACCGCCTTCGTCGCACCCATGCGCGGGATTCCTTTCCGTCTGAAGGATTGGCTGACAGTGTTCAGGACTCGTGGCTGGCCAGGAATCGTTCGGCATCCAGGGCGGCCGCACAGCCGGTGCCGGCCGCTGTGACCGCCTGCCGGTAGCTGCGGTCCACCACGTCGCCACAGGCGAACACGCCAGGGATCGCGGTACGGGTGGACGGCTGGTCGACCAGCAGGTAGCCGTCGGGGTCGGTGGCAAGCTGGCCGGTGAACAGCTCGCTGCGGGGGTCATGGCCGATGGCCACGAACAGGCCGCTGATTTCCAGCGTGCTCTCCTCGCCAGTGCTGGTGTCGCGCAGCCGCAGTCCGCTCACCGTGCCGTCGCCGAGCACCCCGGTCACCTCGCTGTTCCAGCGGAAGGAGATCTTCGGGTTGGCGAACGCGCGCTCCTGCATGATCTTGGAGGCGCGCAGCGCGTCACGGCGGTGCACCACTGTCACCGAGCGCGCGAACCGGGTCAGGAAGGTGGCCTCCTCCATGGCCGAGTCGCCACCGCCGACCACGGCAATGTCCTTGTCCCGGAAGAAGAAACCATCGCAGGTCGCGCACCAGGAAACCCCGTGCCCGGACAGCCGCTTCTCCCCCTCGATACCCAGTTCCCGGTAGCGGGAGCCGGTCGCGATGATCACGGTGCGCGCGAGATAGGTGTCGCCGCCCACCCCGACCCGCTTGGGCTCGGCGGTCAGGTCCACCTCGGTCACGTCGTCAGCGACCAGTTCCGCGCCGAACCGCTCAGCCTGCTTACGCATGGCATCCATCAGGTCGGGCCCAAGCACACCGTCGGGAAATCCGGGGAAGTTCTCCACGTCGGTGGTGTTCATCAGCGCGCCACCCGCTGTGACCGATCCCTCGAACACCAGCGGCCGCATTTGCGCCCGCGCGGCATACAGCGCGGCGGTGTACCCAGCCGGACCCGATCCGATGACGATGACATCGCGAATGTCGGACACCTGCTCGCCTTTCACTTGATGGGCACCCGGGACAACCGATCCCAGGGCGCGGAGATTCCCGCCGCGTGGCTGTGGGTGAGCCGTGGCGGGCCTGCCCGGCCTGGCGGCGCCTCAGCCCGTACCGGGCATGGTCAACCTGGCGATCACATCGCCTCCGCCGGCCGGGCAGCCCGTTCCCACCACCCACACCCGCACCATCGGCGATCCGGTGACCGGCAGCACGATAACCGCCGCGGGCCGGGTGCCGTAATGAGCGATATCGATCAGGCGGGGCTGCCCACCGCCGGTGATCCGGCTGACGCATGCGGCCAGATGCGGGAAGGAGGCCGGGGAGTATTGACGCGAGCCAAACTGGTGGCTGGGCTGCCCGCTCGGCGCGGGGTAGCGCCGCAGGGTTGCGGCTACCTGGGCGCGCAGCTGCCCGGGTCGGTAGCGCGTCCCGCTGGCGATGACGGGGAACCTGAGGGCGCCGCTCGCCGTCCCGAGTGCGGGGGCGAGCCCGGCCGGCGACCGCCGGGACATGGCACCGTGCGGTGCGGCGGCGCTAGCGGGACTGGCCGGCACGCCGGCACTGGCCCCGGCCAGTACCCGCGAGACCACGTATCCGCCGCCGCCCAGCAGCACCACGGCGGCCGTGGCGGCCACCAGGCGCAGCGAGAGCCACGGCACTCCCCGCTGGTCCGCAGCGTGGCCTCCGCGGGCGGCCCGGCCCCTTCGGGAGGTGCGCCTGCCGGGGGTGCCGCCGGGCGCAGCCTCACCGGCAGCGTGGCTGGGCGCAGCGTGGCTGGGCGCAGCGCCGCCGGGCGCAGCGTAGACGGCCGAGTCGGCAGGCGCAGCGGGCCGGGCGATCTCGGCGGCCAGAGCCGCGTCCAGCCGCGCGGCCACCGAGGCGGGCAGCGGTGGTGCGGGGGCAGCGGCGAGAACCGCGGTCACGGCGGCCAGTTGCCCATCAACCTCGGTGCACTGCGGGCAGGCAGCAAGGTGCGCGGCGACCCTGGCCGCCTCGCGCCTGGAAAGCAGATCTTCCCGGAAGGCAGCGATGGTCTCGGTGCCGACGTGGCCCCTCATAGGCTCTCACCCCCTCCCTCCGCAGGTGAGACGTCGCCCGCGGCCGCGTGGTTCCGTGTCATGGGCTGACCGGTCCCCGGTGGCCTGGCAGGCGGTGCTATCCACCCGATACCCGCCTGCGTCACGGTAGGCGATCCACGCAGGTGGGCGAGCCTGGGGAGCAGCCGGGCACGCCCCCGTGAGCAGCGGCTCTTCACTGTGCCCTCGGAGATTCCCAGCACCAGCGCGGCGTCCGCGACGGGGTATCCGAGCATGTCCACGAGCACCAGCGCAGCCCGCTGGCCGGGCGGGAGCATGCGCAGCGCGGCGGTCACGTCGAGCGCGGTGTCGCTGTCGGTCAGCTGGCCCGGGTCGCTCCCGGCCAGCGCGAGCACGTCCAGGGCGTCGGCCGCGAGCCCACTGGTGGCTGGCCGGGCCGCCCGGCGCCGGAGCAGGTCAAGGCAGGCGTTGACGACGATGCGGTGCAGCCACGTGGTCACGGCGGCGTCGCCGCGGAAGCTGCCGGCCCGGCGGAACGCGGAGATCATCGCATCCTGCAGCGCGTCCGCCGCATCGTCGGGGTCTCCGAGCGTCCGCACCGCGACCGCCCACAACCGCTCGCGGTGACGCGAGAACAGCACGCCGAACGCATCGGTGTCGCCGCCGACATGCCGCCGCAGCAATTCGGCGTCGGGCGGCCCGCCGCCCGGCGGCGCTGTCAGCTCGAGCCCCGCACGATGATGTTGTAGATCTGCGCCTCGAACTTGCTGGTTGACCCAGCGGACTTCGGCGGCAGCTTGGTGAACCAGATCAGCACGTACCTGCCGGTCGCCTTGCTGGTCACGGTGAACGTATGGGAACCTCCCACATCTGTGGCACTGGCCACGGTGGTGAAGGAGGACAGGGTCGACTTGGCCCTGACGTTGCTGTTCCCGAGCATGATGGACACGTCCGCACCGGGGATGGAACCGAAGGTGACATCCACCGACGACAGCCGGACCGCCTTGCCCATGTCGAGGATGAGACCGGACCCGGTCTTGTACCCGCCGAACACCGGGTTGCCCAGGTAGAACTGGGTGTTCCAGAACGTGGACCGGCTCGTGTCGATGGCGAAGTGGGCCTGTGCGTCGTTCTCGTTCCCCGGGTCCTGGGCCGGGCCGTTCAGCGCGTCGAAGCCATGGGCGCTGACCGGGGTCAGCGCGCTCACCGCGCCACCCGAGGGAGACGCAGGGTGGCTCGGCGGGGGGGTGCCGCCGTTGCCAGTGGAGCCAGTGTGGCCACCGAGGGTCAGCCACACCCCGATCGCCAGTGCTCCCAGGACCACGGCACCCACGATGATGGCCAGGGCACGGGAATTGCGTGGCCGCTCGGCCCGGCCGCCCGGGCCGCCCGGCATCGGCCGTGGCCCCCGCCGCCCGGGGTCGGCCTGCCAGTACTGCGGGCCGGTGTCACCGTCCGGGGGCATCTCGTCCCAGCCGGGAGGAGCGTGGTGCCCAGGTGCCGCCGCTGGCGGCGGGGCGACTGGAGCGGGGATCACCCGGGAAAGGGCGTCAGCGAGCAGGGCGGGCGTCGTCACCGGCGGGCCACCGCCGCGGCTGCTCTGGAACAGGGCCTGGCAGGTGATCTCGTCCACGGCCGCGGGCACACCCGCGCGGACCTGCCGCGGAGTGCAAGGCAGCCCATCGGGCGCCTGGGGAGCTGGCGGCAGCGCCGGCCAGTCATCACCTGGCCAGTGGGCGGTCAGCGCCGCATACAGCAGCTTGCCGAGGCCCCAGGTGTCGGCCAGCGCCGGGTCGTCGGCGGTCGTGCCGGACAAGGCGGCGTCGATACCCAGGCCGACGAGTTTGACCCCGCCGCCGGGTGTCCAGCGCAGCGAGCCCGGGGTGAGGCACAGGTGAGCCACGCCGGCGGCATGGGCGGAGGCGAGGGCATCCGCTCCCTCGGCGATGATCTCGGCGCTCTGGCCCGGCTCGAGCGGGCCTTCGGCGAGCAGGTCGTGCAGTGAGTCGCCAGCGACCCATTCCATCACGACGTAGGCGTTGTCCCAGTTCTCCTCGACGTCGAACACCTGCGCCAGCCGGGCATCGCTCAGCCTGCTTGCGGCGCGCGCCGCTGTGATGACCTCACGGATACGGGGGAACCCCGGCGCGAAGGTCAGCACGGTCACGGGGCGGGCCAGCGTTTCGTCGATGGCTTTCCAGGCTGCCCACCCGCTGCTCGCGCTGATGCGGTCTTCGAGCCGATATCGCCCGCCGACGCGGGTTCCGGGTTCAGAGATGAAGGTGCTCATTGGTGTGCCGTCAAGAGCGGTGCCGGCCCTCGACCCTCCTCCCTAGCCCGCGGGACGATCAGCGACATGATGAACCACGTGCCAGACACCATCGTAGGCCGCCCAGCCTGGCGCGCTACGGCCTGTGCAGACTGTCTGCGCAAACCGTTACCCGTGAGTGACACCGGCTGCACATGACGATATCTGGCTTTCCGCTCACAGGTAACCAGGCGGGCGCGCCAGGCCGGCGATTGCTTTGGCCAGGCGCTGTTTCCGGTGCTGCCCGGCGCGCCGCCCACCCACCCGGGCAGCCGGCCGCAGATCCGGCGGATGCGCTAACGGCGCAGCTTGGTCCGCAGCCCCGCGGTGAGTTCGGTCACCTCGGTGACCCCGAGGGCCCGGGCGAACAGCAGGTAGAGCAGCAGCGCACCGCTGCCGCCGATGATCACCGTGATGATGCCGAACGCGGGCCCTGGCGGGAGGATCACGCCCACCATGAGTCTGGTCGCGAGGGTGAAGACCAGGGCGGGGATGGCCGCCAGGTGCATGTGGATCAGGCTGACCGTG
>DPMS01000003.1 GCA_003541285.1 Actinomycetota bacterium | reverse complement strand
GGATCGAGGCCACCCGGCTGAACACTGCACCGTAGAACCCGCCGAGCTTGGGGTCGGTGTTGCGGTCCAGGCTGAAGACCACATCGGCGGGCGTCACCGGGTGGCCGTCCCAGAACTTCACGCCCGGGCGGAGCGTGAACACGAACGTGGTCGGTGACGGGTTCGTGACGGTGGCCAGCCCTGGCTGCAGTGAGCCGTCCGGCGCCTGGCGCAGCAGCGNNGGTGTTCTCCGGGTAGTCGAAAGCGAAGATGGGGTCCAGCGAGTTGACATCACGGTAGACAGCCCAGACGACGGACGGCACCGTGGTGGTGCCCGCCGGTGTCGTCGCCACCAGGCCCGTGGTCGGCGAGACATTTCCTGATCCGGAACCGCCCCCGCTCGCCGACCGGCCGCACGCCGCGGCCACCAGTGCGCACGCCGCCATCACGGCGGTCACTGTCCACCGGTTCAGTCTCCAGCCCATCTGTCCTCCTTGCGGGGATTCCATCCCTGGTGCCGGGAGTGGTCATTGCTGCTGGTAAACGACCTGGCCCCGGATCCAGGTCTGGCTGACACTCGCCTGGCAGATCTCCTGCGACGGCAGGTGGGCGAGGTCGGTGCTAACGATCGCGAAGTCGGCGTTGTGACCCGCCCGGACCCAGCCGGTCACCGCGCTGAGGCCGTTGACCCTGGCGCTGCCCGAGGTGTACGCGGCCAGTACCGACGTCAGGGTGAGGGCCTGCCCGGGGAGGAATGGATCGCCGTCGTGGCCACCCGCCAGTGCGGGCAGGCTCCGGTTGACTGCCACGTGCGCTCCCCAGAGTGGGTTGGGGCTGCTGACCGGCCAGTCACTGCCCGCGCACAGCGGAGCGCCCGCTGCCTGCAGCGACCGGAACGGGTACTGCCAGCCGGCCCGGCGTTCCCCCAGGAAGGGAATGGTCAGCTCGTCCATCTGGGGTTCATGGGTGGCCCAGAGCGGCTGGATGTTGGCAGTGGCGGACAGCCGCGCGAAGCGCGGGATGTCGTCGGGATGCACCACCTGCAGGTGGGCCAGGTGGTGCTGGGGCCCCGGGCTGCTTGGCCCGCCATCCGCCACCCGGGTGCGGCGGGCGGCCGCCACCGCGTCCAGGGCGTTACGGACAGCGCGGTCACCCAGCGCGTGGAAGTGGACCTGGAAGCCCTCCCGGTCGAGTGCGGTCACGAAGGAGGGCAGTTCGCCGGGGTCGATGAAGTCAAGACCGGCCTGGCCGGTTGAGCATCCGCCGTGGTCCAGGTAGGGCTCGAGCATGGCAGCCGTGTGGTTCTCGGCGACGCCGTCGAGCATCATCTTCACGCTCGTGGCATGGAAGTTGCCGGCCTGCCCGGTGCGGCGCCGGTCGAGCAGTTCGGGGATCTGCTCCATGCCCCGGTCCCGCTCCCACCACAGGGCGCCGGCCACGGTCGCGCGGAGCGTGCCCGCCTGTGCGGCCCGCAGGTAGGCGGTCATCGGATCGGCCGCCCCGTCGTACCGGCCGATGATCGCGTCCTGCCAGCCGGTGATACCCAGGGACAGCAGGTGGGCCTGGGCCGTCAGCAGCGCCTGGTACCAGTCCTCCGCGGTGACCTCGGGCAGCAGACGGGACACCAGGGTGGCGGCGCCCTCCTGGAGCATGCCGATGGGCTCGCCCGCTGCGTCCCGCTCGATCCGGCCGTCCGGTGGATCCGGCGTCAGCCGGTCGATGCCGGCCAGTGCGAGCGCCCGGCTGTTCACCCACGCCCCGTGGCCGTCCCGGTTGGGCAGGAAGACCGGGCGGTCAGGCACCACGGCGTCCAGCGCCTGCCGGGCCGGGATGCCGCCAGGGAAGGCGTCCATGGACCAGCCGCCGCCGCAGATCCACTCCTCGTCCGGGTGGGCTCTGGCGTAGGCGGCGACCAGTTCCAGATAGCCGGATGCGGTTGTGGCTGGACCCAGGTCACAGCGCCGCAGCCGGTCGCCCGCGAAGACAGGGTGGGCATGCGCGTCGATGAAGCCGGGGAGCAGAGTGCCACCGGTCAGATCGACAGGGGTCGCGCCGCCCAGTGGCCTGGCCTGGCCGACCTCGGTGATCCGGCCGTCGGCGACCCGGACGCAGGTGCCCTCGGGGAGGAAGGTGCTGCCATCGAAGACCGTGCCGCCATGGAAGACCAACTCTTCGCTGACCGGCACTTCTGGCCTCCCTGGCGGGCGGGATGTCCGGGATTAGATCAGAGGTCCAAATTATTGTCAATGTTTATGACTATGCCTTGGGCGAGAATAAACTCGGACGGCTCTGCGGGCCTGAGTTCCGATCACTTGAGGGCACCTACGCTGATCAGCAGCCCTGCCGTGGGCCCGCATCCGGAACCAGGAGACCTGCCATGACCAGCCAGACCGCGACGAGCCAGTTTCCGGAGCCGGGCGGCCGGCGAGGTCTGCGGCGTGGCAGCCTGTCGCCCGAACTGATCGTTAAGGAAAGCCTGCGGCTTCTCGACGGGGAGGGCACGGAGGGGTTCAGCCTGCCCAAGCTCGGCCGCGCACTGGGTGCGGACCCGACCGCGGTCTACCGGCACTTCGCCAGCAAAGATGACCTGATCCTGGCCATCGCCGACCAGCTCATCGAAGAGGCCATGACCGGGTTCTCCCCGCAGCGGTGCTGGGTCGACACGGTGCTCGATGCCACCCGGCGGCTGCGCCGTACCTATCTCGCCCACCCGGCGGCGGCTTCGCTGTCGGCCTGCCGCACCACGCAGCGCCCGGCCGAGATGAAGACCGTGGACATCCTCATCGGAGCCGTCCTCGCCGCCGGGTTCGAGGGAGCGGAGGCCGCACTCCTCTACCGTGCGCTTGGCGACTTCGCGCTCGCCTGGGCCGGCGGCGAAGCGGACTTCCTCGCCCTGGACGAAGGCGCACAGCGGTCGGACCGGGCCGCCTGGACCCGTGCGTACCTGGCGGTGGACCCAGCGGAGTACCCGCACATCTGGCAGGTCAGGGAGGAACTGCCGGGGGTGGACGACGACGCGATCTTCGAGACGGTCCTGTCGCTGGTCATCAGCGGGCTCATCGCGCGATCGCCGCGTCCCTGCGCCTGCCACGCGGACCGCAGCCGGTCATGAGCGCGTGGGGCGGCCGGGCGCCACAGGTGGCCGGCCGCCCAGGTGCGGCNNCGGTGCAGCAGGCGGCCGGCCCGGGTGCGGCCGCTCTGTGATCAGTGCCGTAGCCAGACGCTGAACTGCCGGCCGTTGCCCGAGGGGTAGCTCGCGCTGATCGTCAACCTGCCAGCGGCGGTCCCGTCCGCGGTGCCGATGAGCTGGTAGGTGGCCCACGGCCCGGACAGCGTGCCGTGCTTACCGCTGGCGGAGGTCACGCTGGTGTTCCGGAACTCCCAGAGGCGCAGGTCGCTCGCCGCGACGCTGCGCCTGGTGGCGTGGATGGAGGCCAGCAGTGTCGCGTGCCGGTAGACCACCACCGCCGGCGTGGCCACTGCCACCGGCTGGGTCGTCCCCGCCGTGGTATCGGTGGCGGTGAAGTAGTCGTGGCCGGCCTGGTGGTAGATCCGGATCGTCAGCACGTCACCTACATCGGGCGACAGACGGAACGCGCCGGAGCCGAACCGTCGGCCGAAGTAGCCGACGCTGTGCGCGCCACCGCCGCAGACGACAGCGATCGAGGCCAGGTACCGGGTGTGGATCGAGGGCAGGTACCGGGTGTCGCCGGACAGTGAGATCGCCGCTCCGGCGTTGCTGGCCGGATCGGCGCGGCAGGCCGGGATCTTCAGGGAGGCCCCGACGTAGCGGAAACGCCATCCGCCGCCGGTCACATAACCCGCGCTGCCCCTGGTGTAGCTGGCCCGGATCGCGGGGTGGCCGGCTGGGGTGGCCGTGGCCGCCAGGGCGGCTGGGGTCGCCGTGGCCGCCAGGGCGGCTGGGGTGGCGCCGGTGGCGCCGGCCACGGCCAGGCCTCCGGCCGTCACGGCAGCCAGGAATGCGAGGGTCGTGGGCCTATGCATCGCTACACCTCTTCTATCCCGGTTCCATACCCCCGGCGGGCGCCGCCCACCGCGAGGACCTCCCCAGACTGGGACCCAACCCCCTGGCGAGCGCCGTCCACCGCGGGCCTCCCCAGACTGGGACCCAGGCTGGGCGCACGGTAAGGGACGTTGGCCCACCCGCCCGGGGCCGTCTGTCCCTTCGCGCCGCCATCGTCCGGGACCGGCTTCACGCCACTGTCAGGATTCGCGGATAACCCCGGCCGGGTCCTTGTCGCTGCGCAGCCCGTGGTAGGAGGGGGCACGCATCCGCCCGGCCCGGGTCCAGCCGGTGAAGCTCACCTCGATGACCAGTTCCGGGTCGGCCCAGACAGCAGGACGTGCGTGCTCAGGCGGGACCGGGGTGGCGAACGGCGAGGTATCCCGGCGC
>DPMS01000648.1 GCA_003541285.1 Actinomycetota bacterium | reverse complement strand
TGGGGGCTGGGGGTGCTGCGGGCGCGATTACGGTGCTGGCCGCGGCGGACCCGGCTAACCCGTTCGGCTCAGCGCTGCCCTGGCCGGCCAGACCGGGGGAGGTCCCCGGCGCGCACCGCCCAGGCCGCAAGGCCGGGGCGGTGGTCGTGCTGTCCGGCGGGAAGCTGGTCCTCTATGTGGAACGCGGGGGGAAGACGTTGCTCTCATGGACCACCGACCGCGGGGTGCTTGCGGCCGCGGCGGCCGGCCTGGTGGAGGCGGTCCGTGCCGGGGCGCTCGGGCGCCTGACCGTCGAGCGGGCTGACGGCTCCGGGGTGTACGAGTCGCCGCTGGCCCAGGCCCTGGCAGATGCCGGGTTCCGCCCCACCCCGCGCGGCCTGCGCCTGCGCGGCTAGCCCACAGCTCCAGGCAAATTCCATGTTCCGTTCACTGGCCAGCGGGCCAGACATGATCACACTGGAGCCCGGCGCAGACATGATCACGCAGGATCCCAGCGCACGTACAGGGACGGGGGCTTGCGGAACACCAGGCCGTGGGGTGCGGCGACCAGGCGGTCAGCTTCCAGTTGGGTCACGGCCGCCAGCCGGGCGTGGATCTCATCCCGGCTGAAGCCGCGGCTGAACGGGCCACGGTGCCGGGCATGCCGGCACCGTCCAGCGAGAGCATGCTCGGCCCGACCACACGCGCGGTGGAAAAACGTGGGTCATCGACGGTGAGGGCCGCGCTGTCCCGCAGCACCCGCAGAGCCAGTTCCCGGCTGGTGACCAGCCATCCATTGAGCGCGGGCAGCCGGGAGACGGGCTCATGCCGACGGAGGCTGGCCAGCAGGGGATGAGGGTCGGCTTCGAGGCCGGCCAGGGTGACCGCCTCACCCATCGGGAAGGCGCCGCGGCCGGGCCCGGGTCCGGCGGGCCGGGGTCCGGCGGGCCGCTGCGATGGCGGGCCGGGCACGAGGCCGGCACTAGCGCACAGCCCGGCCCTGGTGGCCGGGCGGCCAGCGCGAGCGGTCCATCAGTGGCGTGGACCCGGCATAATGCTTGACATGCGACTGTCTGCCCGGGCTGATTATGCGCTGCGCGCAGCGATTGAACTCGCGGCGACTGACCGCAGCCACGTCACAGCCGAGCAACTCGCACGCGCGCAGCACATTCCGGGCAAATTTCTCGAAGCGATCCTTACCCAGCTGCGCCGGGCCGGGCTGGTGCGCAGCCAGCGCGGCCCCGAAGGCGGGTTCTGGCTCGCCAGGCCCGCGGATGAGATCTCACTCGCCGATGTCATCCGGGCGATTGACGGGCCCCTGGTCGGCGTGCGGGGTGAGCGGCCGGAGAAGGTCGGGTACATCCGCGCCGCGGAACCGCTGCAGACGGTCTGGATCGCGGTACGTGCCAACGAACGGGCGATTCTGGAAGAGGTCACCTTGGAGCACATCGTCTCCGGTCACCTGCCAGCCCGGATCCGGAAACTGGCCGACGATCCGCGGGCGTGGGCCAGCGGTCCTGCCTGACACCAGGCCCTGGAGCCGGGACCTCCCCCGCGCGCGCTGCCTGATCTTGTTTCTAGACGGGCACCATGTCGTTGATGTCGCGGATCCGGCGGGCCACCTCGTCGTCGAAAGCCGGCGTCTGGCCGGGCCGCAACTGCATCGGCCCCAGCACCGGGGCAGTCCTGGCAGGCAACTCCCGGCCGCCGGCACCGGCAAGGCTGAGCTCGGGCCGCCCGGCACCACTGATTGCCCGTGGCGCCCCCGGGGTGGAGATGTCCGCAGGGCTGGGTGCCAGCGACGGCTCCCTGGCACCGGCGAACACCGGCTCGCTTTGCAGTTCCGCAAGCGCGAAATTGTCTGAGACTTCCCGGAACACCTGCGACAGCGGGGTCTCCAGCGCGGAGCAGATCGCCGCCAGGAGTTCCGAGGACGCTTCCTTCTGGCCGCGCTCGACCTCAGACAGATAGCCGAGCGACACCCGTGCCGCGGCAGAAACCTCACGGAGGGTGCGACCCTGCCGCAGGCGCAGCCGCCGCAGCACGTCACCAAGCAAGTGACGAAGCAGGACCATGGTCGCGCTCCCTTCGCGAAGTCACCTCTGATAGCACCACGGTACCTGCCTTCACCGACAGTACGGGAGAGCGCATGAACCCGTGTTCGCTGATGACGTAACGCTGTAATCAGGGCGATTCTTCCCACAGGACATCCCACAGCAACCTCAGGGACTGCTGAACGGTGTCCCGCCGCACCTCATCCCTGGTTCCGGCCAGGTCCAGCGTCCGGATGACCGGGCCGGCCGCCGCGCTCACTGCAATATGGACGGTACCTGGGGGTTTGCCGTCCG
The DNA here is from genome assembly GCA_003541285.1 of Actinomycetota bacterium. GTDB lineage: Bacteria > Actinomycetota > Actinomycetes > Streptosporangiales > Streptosporangiaceae > UBA9676. The sequence continues at coordinate 799 of DPMS01000648.1, read as the reverse complement.
CGGGATCGGGTCCGGCCACCCCAGTGGTCGCCACGCCGACCCCGGCCCGGAGCCGGTCCCGCACCCCTTCCGCCATCGCGCCGGCCACCTCCGGATCGACGGCCCCGCGGGCGGCCAGCAGGGCGGCGGGCACACCAAGCAACTGGGCCTTCAGGTCGGTGGCGTAGGCGATGATGCCGCCCCGGAAGACCACTGAGGCGCCGGGAACCGTGGTGATCGCGGCCCCGAGCAACCCCCCGGTCAGCGATTCGGCGACCGCTACGGTCAGCTGCCGCCGCCCGAGCAGCCCGACGATCTGTGCGGCCAGGCCCTGAGCTTCCAGGCCGCCGGGGCCGGGCACGTCATCCTGGGCCGGATACCGGTCAGCGCTCACCTCTGCCCGCCTTCCCCTTGGCTGGCGTTCCACACCAGGCCCGCGCCAGCATAGGCCAGCAGTGGGCGGCTCAGCTGGCGGGCGNNCCCCGGCTGGCCGCGATCACCCCGCGGCGGATGACCCAGAACCGCAGCCCGGTCACCGCGATCTCCCGGGCGAGAATCACGCCGGTCACCCACCATGGCAGCTCCCCCAGAGCGGAAAGGGTCACCAGCGCGGCACCGGTCAGCGCCTTGTCCGCGATCGGATCGGCGATCTTGCCGAAATCCGTGATCAGGCCACGGCTGCGGGCTATCCGGCCATCGAGCAGATCGGTGACAGAGGCCACACACAACGCGCCGAACGCGGCCACCCGCCAGCCCGGTCCATCGGCCAGCAGGCAGAGCACGAAGACGGGACCCAGCGCCAGGCGCAGCGCAGTCAGCC
>DPMS01000487.1 GCA_003541285.1 Actinomycetota bacterium | reverse complement strand
GTTAGAGCCACAAGTGCTCGAGATGCAGCTGTCCCGGGCATGCATTCCCGCCGACGATCTGGGCCCCGAATACGTCGGGTGGGCCGCTGAATGGGGTCTGCGCGACGACGCCGTCAGCATCGAGGACACCAATGACGACCTTCAGCAGCTCGTAGACGACATCGTCGACGATGTGCGCCAGTGGGCCGGCCGATACGAGCTGAGTATCGAGCGGGAACTCGGCGGGGACGCCCCAGCGGACAAGACCATCCAGGACATGATCGCCGAGACCGGCGTCGTGCTTCCCGCGAAGCTTCCCGCCAGGTCACCAGTCCGGCCCTGAGTACTAATACCAGCAAGTAAGCCCGGGTTACGGCAGGTACCCTGCCGGACAGCATCGACGTCGCGGCAGTGCCAGTTGCCGATTCCGGGCGGCCCCGCGGTGCGTTTCCCCGGTGCGGCCGGCCGCTCAGACCATCCCGGTCTGCACGGCAGTGCTTGAGGAAGCCGGGCTCCGTGCTGATGACCGGGGTGTACCGGGGTCACGATGTTGCCTCCGCGGTCTTGCGCGTCGCCGGCTCCGCGGGCCCGGCTCATGCTGTCCTCCTCGCTGCACCGCCGCGCTTGCCGCTACGGGATCGTTTCGCTACTGTATAGTACCGCTATGCCGAACCGAGTCCATAATCGGGACAGTTCGGCGTACTGGCCGATCTAGGCCAGACGGCGAGAATCGAAGCGGAGGCGTGCGGTGAGCGGGAAGTTCCTGGACTTCTACCGCAAGGAATGGCCCCGGGTGGCTGCGGTGCAGGCAATGGCGCTGGGCGGGGCAAGCCTGCTGGCTGGGCGCGAGAACCAGGCCAACCTGCGCGCCCTGGCGGTGATGAACGCCATGACGATGTGCGCCCACCAATACGAGGAGTACGTGGACCCCGGTTATTTTCCTGGCCAGGTCAATGTCGGCATCTTCAACAGCGGCCAGCCACTCAATTACCCGTTCAACGCACACTCGGCGATGTGCGCCAACATCTCCTTCCGGGCCCTCTACGTCCCGGCGATGCTCTTTCCCAAGGTCAAGTGGCTGGGCCTGCCGCCAGCACTGCTCGGCATGACTCAAGCGCTCGCCCACGGCGCCATGTCGGCCCGCATCGCCCGTGATGAGTCCCGTGCCAAGTACAGCCCCGGGACCCTGACCGCGGTCCTGCTGCATCTGCCGATCGGCATCACCTACCTCAGGGCGCTGCGCGCTCAAGGACCGATCGGCCGCAGCAACTGGATCAAAAGCGGTGTGGTCCTGCTGATCTTCGCCGTCGTCGGCGTCGCGGCCCCGAACGTCCTCCTCGCCGACAAGAACAGCCCCTACGCCTTCACCGCCAGGCAGATGGGTCCCTACAACACCGAGACACCACAAGTGGCGGACAAGACCACTGGTGAGCCGGCAGCAAACGGCTGAAGCCCCGATCTGCAAGATCATCTGGACCCTTCGAGCGCCGGGCCGCCCGTATGCCCCCCGGCTCCCCTGCCCGATCGGCGGGTGAAGCGCCCCGGGTTTTGTGGACGCCTCAGTTGTTGAATCCAGCCTCTGGGTGGGCTGGGTTTGAGCAGAGTAGGCGGCCTCGTACTCGGCGGGTGCACGCCACCGATGGCGGTGTGCAGCCGCCTGGTGCTGAACCAGTCGACGTACTCGGCGATGGCCAACTCGACGGCGGCGAGGCTGCGCCACGGCGCGCGGGGCTTGATCAGCTCGGTCTTGTACAGCTCGGTTTAGTACAGGCCAGCCCCGCCTGACGCATCGCTCCGTCGAAGATGCGCCGTCGCCGTACGAGCACGGCGACGTCGTAGCTGCAACCCGCCATCACCGCGCCGCCGGGCCGCCCGGGGCCCTTGGAGAGCGCGATCCAGGCCAGGTCGAACGGCACCGCGAGATCACGCATGCTTGGTCAGCCCCTCGGCCTCGATCATCGGCCCAGTTTCCTTACCGTCACCCATGTGGCTTCCCTCCTGCGGTGGCCTCCGTGGCCGGGCCGGTGCCGGCGGCTGGTGCTGTGGCCAGCGGATAGACGACCTCGTCCATGATCTGGCAGGCGAACCGGGTACCGGGCAGCTCGCCGGACATCACCAGCTGCTGCAGGGCGAGCGCAGGGAACAGCCCGGCCAGCAGGTCCAGGTCATGGCCGCCGGGCATTTCGCCCCGGGCCACCGCCCGCTCGAACACCGTCCGGAAAGCTGCCATCCGCGGCGCGATGAACTTCTCCCCGAACACCCGCCGCAGCTCGCCGTCGTGGGCCAGCGCGTTGACCATGCCGATCATCACCCGGGCGGCGAACTGGCTCTCCGCGCTGGTGATCGACTCCACCAAGGCGCGCAGGTCCCGCCGCAGCGATCCGGTGTCCGGGACGCCGGGGACGCCCTTCAGGCTGTTCAGCGCATCGACGACAAGCTCGGCCTTGCCCGGCCACCGCCGGTAGATCGTGGTCTTGCCCGCCCGGGCACGGGCGGCCACCGCGTCCATGGTCAGCCGGTCATAGCCCACCTCGGCGAGCAATGCGAGCGCTGCCTCCCGCAACACCAGGTCACGCGAGCTGTCCAGGTAACGACCGCCACGGCCGCGGGTCTTATCCACGCCGCCGGCTCGGTGGGCCCGGCTCATGCTGGTCCTCCTCGCTGCACCCCCGCGCTTGCCGCTACGAAAGCGTTTCGCTACTGTATAGTATCGCTATGCGCAACCGAGGTTCCGCTGGGCCTGGCGGATACAGTCCTCCGGCGGCCAAGCCCTGCTTCGCCAGCGTCGTTCCCGGGGAGCCCGCCGTGCGTGGCTCATGGGTTGCCGCCACCTCATGCGGGGACACCCGCGGGGTTCTGCGAAGTGGGGAGCCGGTTCCGGGTGAGGATCGACTGTGCCGCCCGTGACGCCAGCCGGATCTGACACCATCCAGCGCAACCGGAGGTCCCGCCGCTGGCTCATGTGTGGCGCTGTCGTCCTGGCCGCCTTGGTGGTAGCCGTGACGGCGTTCAGCTTTATCTACAACTGGGCCACGGACGGCCCGGTGGGGCGGCCGGCTGGCCTGCGGATGGTCCGGGCGGGCGGGTTCGANNAGCGGGCCGCCGGTCGTCCTGGTGCCGGGGGCGTTCGAGACCGCGGATACCTTCGCCGCGCTCGGTCCCGTGCTGGCCGCCAGCCACCGGGTGTTCGCGATCGACCTCACCGGCACCGGCTACAGCGCGCCGGGCCCGCCGTTCGACGCAGCTCACCTCGCCGCGCAGCTGCTGGCGTTCCTGCGGGCCATGCACCTGACCGGCGCTGACGCGCCCGTGCTGGTCGGGCACTCCAGCGGCGCGGCCGTGGTGGGGATGGCAGTACTGGCGAACCGCCACGCGGCCGCCGGGATCGTCTTCCTGGATGGTGATGCCACGCCGCTGGCGTTCCCGCCCTTCCTGGGCTGGCTGCTGATCAACCCGTACCGCACGACGCTGGTCAGGCTGGCGCTCAGCCAGGGCTGGCTGATCCAGCGGATATATGCGTCCCAGTGCGGCCCGACCTGCCGGCCGCTGTCAGCGGCCGGGGTCGAGACCTGGCGCAGGCCGCTCCAGCAGCCAGGATTCCTCCAGGTCGTGGCCTACGAACTGGGGCACGGGATCCCCAGCATGAGCGACCAGCAACTGCGTGAGCTCCGCGCCACCGCCGTGCCCAAGCTTGTGGTCTACGGCCGCGANNGAACGCACCAAACCCGGCGCCCCGAATTCGTCGGGTGGGCCGGCCTGGTACCGTCCGTCGTCCTGCCGCACGGGCGGGATCGTCGCGCACCAGGATCGCAGCGTGCCGCCGACAGCCTTTGCGCTAGCCGCCTCCACGCAGATCCACCAGCTATGCCCGCCTCAGTTGACCAGCACAAGGATGTTGATGGCCGAGCAGATCGGCGGTTCTATGCGCTTTACGTCGCGGCAGGCAGTCACCATCCTTGGTGCACGGCGGGCTTCCCTCCACCTTGCACCGCAGCCCTCACTGATAGCATAATGTAAGCATGCCGAACTTGCTGGTACGCGATATCCCCGACGACGTGCACGCCGCTTTGCAGCGCCGGGCCGAGCGGCGCGGCCAGTCACTGCAGCAGTTCCTGGCGGGTGAGCTGCGCCGGCTGGCGGAGCGACCGAGCGTTGATGAGGTACTGGAGCGCATCGAGCGCCACCGGGGCGGCCGAGTGGGCCTGCAACAGGCAACTGATGATCTCGCTGCAGAGCGGGACCGGCGTTGATCGTCATTGACGCTTCCGTTCTCGCCAACGTCATCGGCGATGACGGGAGCGACGGCCAGCGAGCCCGCCAGGAATTCCGCGACGCCGGTGACGTGGCCGCGCCGGACCTTGTCGACGTCGAGACGGTGGCGGTGCTGCGCAAGCGGTGGATCGCAGGTACCGTCTCCGACGACAGGTTCGCCGCCGCGGTCGACGACCTCGAGCAGCTTGATCTGGACCGCTACCCCACCCTGCGGTTCATGCGCCGCGCCTACGAGCTACGGGCAAACGTCACGGCGTATGACTCAGCCTACGTTGCGCTCGCTGAGACGCTGGGCTGTGAGCTGCTGACCGCCGATGGGCGCCTGGCCAGCGCTTCCGGCCCCCGGTGTGCCATACGGGTGCTGCGGTGACGGGCCTGCCGGTCAACCTGCGTCCGGAACGCATATTGCCAGCTGGCGACGACGAACGGTACTGCGGGAAAGTACAGCAACAGGCCCGGATCTGAACGGACCCGGGTGCACGTTCCGGGACGGTGACCTGCGGGGATGGACTCCGGTGGACGTGCTGCCTGTTGTTTGCAAGCAGGGGGCCAGGGGTTCGAGTCACCTTAGCTCCACTCGCCAAATCCCGGTGTCTGGCCAGGTCAGAAGCTCGTAGTACGGGTTCCATCCTACCTTTCTGG
>DPMS01000488.1 GCA_003541285.1 Actinomycetota bacterium | reverse complement strand
CCGCGATCGTGCTCATCACCCACAATCTGGTGATCGCCGAACCGGACCGGGCCAGGGATCCCTCAGCCGGGCCGACTCAGAGCGCGGTGCTGATGAAGGCCCGGCGCACAGTCCGGGATCAGCGCGAGCCCGCCGGGGGCGCCGGGGACGCGGGAGCCGTGGACCCCGCCCGGACGCTCTCCCCCGCGTCCACACAGGCCGCGTCCGCGCAGGCGGTGACCACCACGGTGACGGCGGACGGCTGGCCCGCGGTGGAGAGCGACTGGCCCAAGCCAGATGCCGGGACCACGCTGAGCGACTGGCCCAAGCCAGATGCTGGCCTGGATGAGGACGAGCTGCCACGGCGGGTACGGCAGGCAAGCCTGGCACCGCAGCTTCGCGAGGGCCCCGCGCGCCCTCCCTCCATGCCGGACGTCGGGGTGCTCTCCGCACGGTCGCCGGAGGAGGCGCGGGTGACGATGTCGGCCATCCAGCGCGGCTGGGAGCGTGGCCGGTCGGTTTTCGATGCCGCTGGCCCATCCGGGACGGCGAGCACCAGCCCATCCGGGACGGCGAGCACCAGCCCATCCGGGACGGCGAGCACCGGCCCGGACAGTGCGGCCGACTGCGCCCACGCCACGAGTCCGGCCGCGGACACGGCTGCTGGCCAGGTGAGCGGGGATGGCGCGGCCGCCGGGACTCACCACAGCGACGACTGACCGAGGGGGAGCATGTGGGTGACGCGGAGCAGTTGAATGGTTCTGACAAGGGCACCGATGCCGATCTGAGCTGGCTCCTTGACGATCTGGTCTCCCGTGTTGCCCATGTGGACAAGGCCCTGATCCTGTCCCGCGACGGTCTGGCCATCGGATCCTCCCGGGATCTGAGCCGCGAGGATGCCGAGCACCTGTCGGCCGTCGCGGCCGGCTTCCAGAGCCTGGCCCGTGGTGCCGGGCAGCACTTCGGCGGCGGGAACGTCCGGCAGACCATCGTCGAGATGGACGAACTGTTCCTGTTCGTGACCGCCGCCGGCGAGGGCAGTTGCCTGGCTGTGCTCAGCCCGGCCACCGCCGACGTGGGCCTGGTCGCGTACGAGATGGCAGTCCTGGTGAAGCGCGTCGGGCCGCATCTGTCCGTGCATCCCCGGCCCACGCTGGCCGGGGATGGAACGGGATGAGCAGGTATGACCCCGTTCGAAGACCGCTGGCTTGACGAGGAGGCGGGCCCTGTCGTCCGCCCGTACGCGCTCACCCGTGGCAGGACCCGGCCGTCGGGGGAGAACCTGGATGTGATCGCGATGGTCATCGCGGTCCGGGGTGCCTGGCCCGATCCGGCGGACCTGGAGCCGGAACACTTTGCGCTGCTCAGGCTCTGTGCCGTACCCGCCTCGGTGGCCGATCTGGCGGCAGACCTCGACCTGCCGCTTGGCGTGGTGCAGATCCTCCTGGCCGACCTGCGCGAGCGCTCACTGATCACCGTCCATCATCCCGTTCCGCCCGCAGGCCTGACTGACCCACGGATTCTCAGGGCGGTCGCCGATGGTCTCCGCCGGCTTTGACCAGGCAGGTGACCCGGGCGCGGCGCCGGTCGCCATCAAGATCCTGGTCGCGGGCGGGTTCGGGGTGGGCAAGACCACGCTGGTCGGGTCAGTCACCGAGATCCGGCCGTTGCGCACCGAGGAGCCGCTGACCGGTCCTGGCGCGAAGGTGGACATCCTCGACGGGGTGGAACGCAAGAGCACCACCACCGTCGCCCTGGATTTCGGCCGGATCACGGTCCGCGACAACCTCGTGATCTATCTGTTCGGGACACCCGGCCAGGAGCGGTTCTGGTTCATGTGGGACGAACTTGCCCGTGGTGCGCTCGGGGCGGTCGTGCTGGCCGACACCAGGCGCCTGGCAGGCTGCTTCCCGTCCGTGGACTACTTCGAGAAGCACCACGTTCCGTTCATCGTGGCGGTGAACTGCTTCGACGGGGCGCGGCGCCACCAGCCCGAGCGGGTGCGGTCCGCGCTGGACCTGGATCCGCAGATTCCGGTGGTGATGTGCGACGCTCGCGAGCCGTCATCGGGACGGGATGTCCTGGTCGCGCTCGTCGAGCACGCGCTCATGACGATGCGGCACGATGCCGGGCGGCCCAGCGGGGTCCCGGCTTCCTGATCGTCGGATCACCCGGCCGCATCGCCGGGTCACCGGCCGCGGCCAGAGCCGGGAAGGCCCCGGCCGGGGCTCGCCGGCTAAGGCTGGTCGGGCACCTCGGTCATGAGATCGTCCGCGGTTTCCATGCCGGCCCGCCACACCGAACGGGCGATGATCTTGGTCGGGTCGGCCCGGTGCCGGTAACGGGCTGCCACGTCCCTGCCCTCTTCGAGCAGGCCCTCCGACAGCGTGGTCGGGTTGAGGCCGAGGGCGAGGAACTGGTCGTTGCGCACGATCAGTTCGTTCTCCTCCGCCTCCACCCGCGGGTTCGGCAGGTAGGCGATCTCGGCGCCCATCGCGTCGGCGACCATCTTGGCGAGATCGAGGAGCCGGTGCGTCTCGGTCATCTGGTTGAGCACCCGCACCTTGTCATCCTCGGGCGGGTTGGTGACCGCGATCTCGACGCACCGGGCCGTGTCCCTGATGTGGATGAACGCGCGGGTCTGGCCACCGGTCCCGTGCACCGTCAGCGGGTGCCCGATCGCGGCCTGCATGAGGAACCGGTTGAGCACGGTGCCGTAGTCACCGTCATAGTCGAACCGGTTGATCAGCCGCTCGTCCCGGCTGGTCTGGTCGGTCTGGGTGCCCCAGACGATGCCCTGGTGCAGGTCGGTGATCCGCAGCCCGTCGTTCTTGGCGTAGAACGCGAACATCAGCTGGTCCAGGGTCTTGGTCATGTGGTAGACCGAGCCCGGGTTGGCCGGGTGCAGGATCTCCCGCTCCAGTTCGCCGTCCGGGGTGGGGACCTTCACGGTCAGGTAGCCCTCGGGAATGGGGGCGCTGCCCGACCACCCGTACCCGTAGACGCCCATCGTGCCCAGGTGCACCAGCGAGACGTCCAGGCCGGTCTGCACCAGCGCGGTCAGCAGGTTGTGGGTCGCCCGGACGTTGTTGTCGACCGTGTAGCGCTTGGTGTGCGTCGAGCGCATCGAGTACGGCGCCGCCCGCTGCTCGGCGAAATGCACGATCGCCTCGGGCCGGATGTCCTCCAGCACCGCGACCAGCCGGTCGTACTCGGTGGCCAGGTCGAGGCTGATGAAACCGACGTCACGCCCGGACACCTGACGCCAGACGGCGATCCGCTCGCTGATCGGGCGGATCGGGGTCAGCGAATCGACCTCAAGCTCGACATCGATCTTCCGCCGGCTCAGGTTGTCGATGATGGTGATGTCATGACCGCGGTCCGACAAGTACAGCGAGGTCGGCCAGCCACAGAAACCGTCGCCCCCGAGAACCAGAACGCGCATTCGGACTCCCATCGTGCTCTGCCAGCGATCGGGACGCCGGTAACCACTCCGAGGGGGCGGGAACCAGCCCAGGAAGGCGCCAGTTCGAGCCACGACGTCCCGTAGGCGGNNGACCGTTCCGCCCATGTGGCGGGCGGCCACTTTTCCCGCCCTGGAAGGGCGAACAGGGCGAGAGTATCGTTGGTTTGTGGCGGCCTGGGATACTGTCCCGCCGGAGCTGCGGGCTTCGGACGCGGAACGCGAGAACGTGATCCGGGCGCTCCGGGATGGCTCGATCGAGGGCCGGCTGTCACACGAGACCTTCATCCGGCGGGTCGACCGCGCCCTGCGGGCACGCGGTTCCGCGGAACTCGCCGAACTGCTGGCCGACCTGCGGCCACCCGGCCGGGTGACCGGGCTCCTCACCCGCTCCGTGGCCTGGTGGTCGGGGCTGACAGCTCAGCTCGGTGACGCCTGGCGCAGGCCCCGCCTGCCCGGGCTGATCCTGCCGCGCGACGACCGGGCGGTGTTCACGATCGGCCGGTCACCGGAGTGTGATCTGGCGCTGGGGGACCTGACGGTGTCGTGGCGCCATGCCGAACTGCGGCGGGTGGACGGCAGGTGGGTCCTGGCCGATCTCCGCTCGACGAACGGCACCCTGGTGAACGGCTGGCAGGCGGGGCCAGGATTCGCGGTACGGCCCGGTGACTGCGTGACCTTCGGCCAGCTCAGCTTCCGCCTCGCCGATCACCCCTGACCGGCGGTCCGGACCTGGCCATGGCGGCGGTGAGGCGGATCGGCGAGCGGGTGCGTGAGGCACACCTGAGGCATCTGTGCCCGGGCGGCGCAGGGTTCCCGGTGAAATCGCCGAACTCAGCGGGCCTTGACCTGGATCAGGCTCCGTTCCTGCGGCGGCCGGGGCTGGCGCCCGATGACCATGCGGCCCGTGCCACCGGCGAGACCTGCGGACGGTGCGGCCGGGTGATTGAGCCCGGCCCGGCCGTCCGCCGGCGTTCTGGCGGGCACTGGGTGCATGAAAGCTGCCCGCCACCTGCGATCGGGCGTGGCTGAGCCCGGGCGGTGCCATCGCAGCCCTGCCGGCCGCCGGGGCATGCCCGAACGGACTGCCACGGGACGCCTTTCGGCCCTATCGGGGCAGCCGGAAGTGGTGGATCGTCGTCGGGTAGCGGTCCCCGCTGGCCGGACCACCACCCCGCAAGGAGACCCATGTTCAGGCAGCACGCCTTACCCCGGCGGTATGCGTTCCGCTGGCTGCTGGCAGCCACCATCATGATCATCGTGCCCGCTGCCGTGGCCGGCGTCGCGCCCGCGGTGCCCGCCGAGGCGGCAGCCAGGTACGTCTACCTCACCTTCGACGACGGGCCCAGCACCCCGTACACCTCACAGATCGTCAGCATCCTGGCCACCTATCAGGTCCGGGCCACCTTCTTCGAGACCGGTGCGAACGTGACCGCTCATCCCTCGCTCACCCGGCTTGCCCGCCGCGGCGGCAACAGCGTGCAGAACCACACGTGGGGGCACAAGAACCTGACAAAGGTGACCTGGCAGAGCTTCAAGTACCAGGTGAGAGCGGCCGACAGCGCCATTCGCGCGCAGACCGGCTACACTCCCCGCTGCCTGCGGCCGCCCTTCGGCGCGGTGAACAGCAAGGTCTATTCCCGGGCGGCCTCGCTCGGCAAGACGATCGTCCTGTGGACCCTGGATCCGAGGGACTGGTCCCGGCCGGGCACCGCCACGATCACCCGCCGCGTGCTGAACAACGTCAAGAACGGGTCGATCATCCTGCTCCACGACGGCGGGGGTAACCGCAGCCAGACAGTTGCCGCCCTGCCAGCGATCCTCAAGACACTCAAGGCACGCGGATACCGCTTCCGCACACGCTGGTGCTGACAGTTCTGGTGTGAGCCAGCCAGCGGTGTCCCGGGCGTCTAGGGTGATCACGGACGTTCGCCGAGCCGCAGCGTCTTCCGAACGCGGCCCGTGGTGCGATCGCGAGCCGCCAGGTCCAGCAGGGAACAGAGCCGTCAGCGCCACCACGCATGCTCCCGTGCCCGGCAGTGCCGCCCTGGGCGGCCAGGGCCAGGGCTGGCGTGGCATGGCCAGCCGGCCCTGGCTGCCAGCCTGCCTGGCGCTCGGTGTGGCGCTGTGGCGGATCGGCACGCCGTCCTTCTCCGGGGACGAGGCCGCCTCCCTGTCGGCGGCGCGGCGATCGGCGCCCCAGTTGTGGCACATGCTCGGCAGCACCGATGCAGTGCACGGCGCCTACTACGTGCTGCTGTGGATGGTGGCCCGGCTGGCGGGCACCGGCGAATTCGCGGCCCGGCTGCCATCAGCGCTGGCCGTGGCGGGGGCGGCGGCCGGGATCACCGCGATCGGGTGGCGGCTAGCATCCCGGCGCGCCGGGCTGACGGCCGGGACTGCGTTCGCCGTCTTTCCCGTGGCCAGCAAGTACGCCCAGGACGCACGGTCCTACGCCTTCGTGATCGCCCTCGCGGTCCTGGCCAGCTACCTGTTCGTGCGGGCCGGGCAGGCTCCGGCGCGGCGCCGGTGGCTGGCCGCCTACGCGCTGGCGCTGACCGCGCTCGGCTGGGCCAACCTGATGGCCCTGCTGATCATCCCGGCACACGCGGTGACGCTGGCAGCGTCGCGGGCCCGCAGGGTGGCGGGGTGGCTGGCCGCGGCCGCGGCGGCGGTAGCCGGCGTCAGCCCGCTCCTGCTGGCCGCCTGGCGGCAACGTCTGCAGACGGCACGTTTCCTGGAACTCACGACGCCGGCCACCCTGACCCATGTACCCGGACGCCTCACCGAGTCGCTGCCGGTGCTGGCCGTCGCGGCCACCATCGCGGTTACCGGGCTGGTGACCGGGCTGGTGACCGGCAGCCGGGCAGTGGCCCGGCTTGCCGCACTGTGCCTGCCCTGGCTGCTCGTGCCGCCCGCCATCCTGCTCGGGGCCGGCGTGGTATGGCCGGTCTTCGACAGCAGGTACATCGTGTTCTGCACCCCGGCGCTGGCCCTGCTGACCGGGGCCGGGCTCGACATCGCCGCCGCCAGGGCCGCCAGGCTTCCCGGGGCCGGGCCGGCCGCCAGCGGCGTGGCGCTCGTGACCGGGCTCGCGCTGGTCGCGGCGATCGGCCTGCCGGCCCAGTTCCGCCTGCGGGCGCCGGCCGGCCACCTGCAGAACGCGCGTCTCATCGCGCAGGTCCTGGCGGCCCGCAAGCGCCCAGGCGATGCCGTGCTCTACTACCCGCCGTGGTGGCTGCTGTTCGCCTCTGCCTACCCGGCCGGGTTCGCGGGGCTGTGCGATCCCGGGATCGCCCAGTCCCCGGTCCTGGCCGGCAACCTCACCGGCACCCCGGTGCCGGTACCGCGCCAGCGGGCGGCACTCGCCGCCAGCAGCCGGATATGGCTGATCGGTGAGGGCAGGCTCAAGCCCGATCCCGCCCTCGCCGGAGGCGGCTGGCATGCCGTGCGGATCTGGCATGGCGGCCTTGCCTACCTCGTCCTGTACCAGCGCAGCGGCGTGCGGCAGGACCCCGCCGGACCCA
>DPMS01000434.1 GCA_003541285.1 Actinomycetota bacterium | reverse complement strand
CCACGGGCGCTGGGGGCGGGGCCCGCCTGGACGTGGTCATTTTGGGTTCATAGCAGCCTTTTCCGGCCACGCGGCGAGCCTGGATCGGGCGGACGTGGTCATGTTGGGCTGTGATAGCAGCCTTTTCTGGCCACGGCTCATCCCGGGCGGGCCGGCTCCCTGCGGGCCGTGGTCGATTCAGGTCGTTATGCCAGCCCTAACCGACCACGCCCGGCGCGGGCAAGGTCGATCACTGGCCGACATGGCTGATATGGGCCGGTGGCTGGAATCGTGGCCGGCCACGTCGTGGCCGGGCTCCGGGCCGGGTCAGGTCCGATGTTCACCTGCTATGGGTGAGGCGAATTCGGGTGGCAGGAGTGAAAGTTGAGCATTAGGTGTGCTACCCGCGCCGGCCGGTTTACGGGGGGAGCCGGCGCAGTGCGCCCGGATGAGGAGCCAGCCATGCGCAAAACCGCGGTTGCCTGCGGCATTGCCGGGGTGATCCTTCTCGCTGCTGCGGGACTGCTCGCGTTCTGGATTACGCCTGCGTTCATCGCGCGCCTGCCGGGCGACTCCAACACGGTCCGGACCTACGATGGGCAGATCCGGAGCCTGATCAACCCGGCCCCGCTGCTGCAGGGCAACTTCGCCGCCGCCGTCAAGCTGGGGGTCCCTGAGACAATCCGGCGGCAGGTCAAGGTGCTGCAGACCTCCGGTAACACCGCACTTGTGCAAGATGCCAGCACGGTCACCGCGGGCGGGCGCCAGATCGGGGGGCTGACCTCGCAGTACGCGGTCGACCGGACCAGCCTGGAAGCCACCGTCAGCCATCCCAGTGACTGGAACGTCACCAACGCCAGGGGCCTGACGGTGAACTGGCCCATCGGCGCAAATCAGCAGAACTACCTCGGATGGGTACGTTTCACCCAGACCACCACACGGCTCAAGTACCTGCGGCAGGAACAGCACGGCGGGGTGAACACCTACGTCTACCAGGCCACCGTTCCCCCCACGCCGATCAGGAACCCGCAGGTGCTGGCGAATCTCCCGAAGGCGCTGCCGGTGAGCCTGCTGCAGGGGGCCGCCCGGGCCGGGCTGGCCCCGGCGGGCCTGCTCGCCAGCCTGGCGAAGCTGATTCCCCCAGGGACGGTCCAGATCCCGGCCGGCTACCTGTACTCGGCCACCTCCACCTACTGGGTCGCACCGGCAACCGGGGTCGTCATCGACGTCAGCACCTCGGAGACCGAGCTGGGCGGCATCGCCCTGGGCAACAAGATCATCCCGGTGTTCCCCATCCTGGTCGACAGCTACAAGGCCAGCCCGGCCAGCGTGCAGGCCGCCACGACGGACGCGAACAACGGCAGCAACACCATCACAACCTTTGGCATAACGCTGCCCATCGTGTTCGCCGCCGTTGGATTCGTGCTGCTCGTGATCGCGGTCATCCTCTGGCTGCGCGGGCATGGCCGCGGGCACGGGGTGACCCAGGTGCCAGCGCCGCCGCCGGTCAACGTCGGCGTCTGAACCCCCGGGCCTTACGGCGCGGGGGAGCAGAGGGTCGCGCCCTGCCGGAGGGGCTGGCCGATCGCGCGTACACCGATAGCCAGCCGCAGCCGGCGGGTGGCGTCAGCGGGCTGAGCTGTGCCCGCCGCCGTGCCAGCTCGGGCTCGGGCACCTCCAGCTCGATCGTGCGGGCTTCGGTGCCCACGCTGATCGGGTCGCCGTTCTCCACCAGCCCGAGCGGGCCGCCGGCCGCGCCTTCCGGGCTCGCCTCTGCCACCGAGAGCCCCTTGTTGACCAGGCCGGGCAGCTGCCCATCGGTGATGACGGCGACCTTGCCGGACAGGCCGGCGCCATCCAGCGCGAACACGAACACGGAGGTGAGGCCCATCCCCGGCGGCCCGCGCAGGCCCAGGCCGGTCAGCACGAGCACCTGGCCGGGCCGCACCTCACCGCCGCGGATGGCGGCCAGCCCCTCCTCGCGCGAGCGGAAGACCTTCGCCGGGCCGGTGAACCGACACAGCCCGTCGTCGGCCACGGTCCGCTTGACCACGGCTCCGTCGGGGGCGAGCGAGCCGCGCACGATGACGATGCCGCCAAGCTTCAGCAGGATCGTGGAGTGCCCGGTGCGGGCCGCGGCGCTGGCCGCCATGATCCCGGCCGGCCCACCGCCCACGGCCACCGCGTCGAACTCGCCGTAGACCGGCGTGCTGCGGCTTGGCTCGGCGATGACGGCCGTCCCGTCTCCCGGCTGCTCGGTCATGCGCTGGCCGGCAGCACGATGTGGTCGAGCGTGTAGGGGGTCGGGCCGAGGGCGTCGGACATGATCGCCTCCATCACCGGCAGCGGGACCAGGCAGTCGGCGCAGGCTTCCGCTCCGGCCTCGATGCGCACGATCACGCGGTCGTCCTCGGTGACCGACCAGCCGAGCGTGTAACCATCGGCGGCCAGCACATCGCGGAATTTCTGCAGCGCACTGTCGAGCGCCGCCGGGCCGGGAGCCGTGCTGCCGTCTTGTCCGGTGCCTGGGCTCATGCCCGCTCCTTTGCTGCCTGCGCGTTGCCTGTGCCTGCCGCTGTCCTGCCCGCGCCGGGACGCTCGTCACCGGTGCCCGCCACCCGGACGACCGCCGGGGGGCCGCCGCGGGGCCCGAAGGTCTCGATGACCGTGGACACGCCCGCGTTGCTGGCCCCGGCGACCATCACCAGCACCGCGGCCGCGGAGTTCAGCACCCGGACCAGGCCCGGGTGCCCTTCGGTGCTGGCCTGGTCGGGCACCGCGTCGGGATGGTCCGCCGGCAGCCGCCAGTGGGTCCGGCTCGAGACCGCCTCCTTGCCGACCGCCGCGAGTTCGGCACGCGTGCGCACCGCGTGATCGTAGATGAACTGCTGCAGGTCAGACTTGCTCCACCCGGCCCGGGCGAACAGGTGTGCGTGTTCCGGGCCGAGCACCACCAGGGCACTGATCGTCTCGTGGATGAGAGCGCCGGTGCGCGAGATGGTGCCCGCGAGGTCGGTGGCCAGCTGCTCGGGCACGGCGGTGTGGCGGGCCTCGATGTGCACGCACGATCTGATGATCATCGCGGTGACCGCGCTATCGGACGGCTCCAGGCCGGCATCGGCATGGAACGCCGGCCACGGGCTCTCTTCCTCGTTCTCCGCGATGCAGGCGGTGTACTTCGCCGGGGTGCCCTGGGTCGCCTGGTCGAGCTGGTGCGGGCGCAGCCCGAAGGCGTTGATGGCGGTGAGCCGGATGGCACGGCCGATCGTCGCGTTGGCCCGGAAACCGGAGCCGAACACATTCCCCTGGCTGTTCAGGCCGATCTGCGGGCGGACCGGCCCGTTCACGATCAGCAGCGGCGCGGTCCCGGTGGTGCTCTGCCAGATGCCACGGCCCGCGTACCCCTCGATGACCAGCGAGTCCCATGCTGCCAGCACCACCGGGAAGTACTCCGGCAGGCAGCCGGCCAGGGCAGCGTTGATGGCGGCCAGCCGGACCGTGCACCGCCGGTTCAGGTGCGGCATCGAGAAGAGCACGTCACCGGGATCGCGGCTGGTCTGGGCCAGGAACTCGGCGAGATAGGACTCGGTCACCGGCACCACCGGCAGGCCGTCGGTCCAGCCCCGGCTGGCGTAGTACTCCATCGCGCGGCGCACCTCGGCCGGATCGGCCAGCGGGGCGTCCTCGATGGCGTCCGGGCCGGCCACGGGCATGTTCTTGCCGGCAGCGGGGCACACTCAGGACTCCACGCCGAGGATCCGCAGCAGCCCGGGCATGAGGTCGGCGACCCTGGCCCGGATCTGGGCCACGTCGAGACTGGCCACCGGATGAGGCACGGTGACGAACTCGAAGGCGGGGAAGCCGTACACCTGCGCCATGGCCCGCGCGGGCATCAGAAACGCGTCGGTGCAGATGCTCACGGCTGGCACTCCGGCCCGCTCCAGCAGGATCCCATCGGCCAGACTGGCCGCGCTGCATGAGCCTCAATCACCGATGCCCGCCACCGCGAAG
Organism: Actinomycetota bacterium; assembly: GCA_003541285.1. Classification (GTDB taxonomy): domain Bacteria; phylum Actinomycetota; class Actinomycetes; order Streptosporangiales; family Streptosporangiaceae; genus UBA9676. Next base: position 2,839 of record DPMS01000434.1, on the reverse strand, counting down.
TCGCAGTTACGCAGGATCTGCTGGATCTGGCTCTCCTCCGCCGGCGTGCCGAAGTAACCCTTGGTGTACATGACCGATGTGTGCAGGCCGTGCTCCCGCTTGAGCCAGCTGGCGACCTCGGCCAGCAGCACCGAGGCGTTCGGCTTGGTGCTGTCGAGCAGGCCGGCTGTCAGCCCGTGCAAGCTGCGCAGCCGGGGAGCGAGGGTGCTGTCCGTCACCTGGTCGCTCCCGCCGGTCGGGTCGAGCAGCTTCTCGGGTCCAGTCATGTCCCACCAACCTCCGAACGGCCACACGCTGGCCTCCCGCCGCATTCAGCCAACCATGCGGACGGCTCCGCTGACAAGATTGTGAACAGTCCGGCCGGGCACGTAAGGTCCGGCGGCGGGGATCGTGGTGAGCTGCACGTGGCGGGTCGTTAACAAAATTGTTGGCTTGATGGCTAGTTGTTTTGCTACAATTCTGCCGGGCCCGGCTGGCCGTGCCATGTCTCCGGCTTTGCGGCGGGCCAGCGTCGGGGCGGCGGGCTCGCGGCGTGCATGTCCATCTTCTAGCCGGGGGCGAGAGCCGATTCATGGAGTTCCTGGTACGACAGTCCAGCGCCGCCGCGGCCAGCGCGCTGCCGGACGAGCAGCGTCAGGTCCTCCGGACCGCGGAACGGGTGCGTGCCGCCGAGTTGCGCGAGGCGGGCATCTTGATCAAGCTCTGGCGTGTCCTGGGGTCGACGGACTCGATCGCCCTGTACGAGGCTCCTGATGCTGACGCCCTGCATGACGCTCTGCTCTCGCTGCCGATGTTCCCGTGGCTGCAGTTCACGGTGGAGCCGCTGGTAACCCATCCGCAGGAGAAGGACGGCACCGACGGCTAGTGCTGGCGGGATGACGGCGCGCACCCAGCCAGCAGGGGCCTCAGGCCTTGGTCAGTCCGAGTGCCTTGCTGACGACGCCGTCCACCGTGAGGCCGTAGTGCTGGTACAGGCCGGCGCGCACGCCAATCTCCAGATCGGTGTCCGGCAGGTCGACGGTGGCGAGGTCGACGGCGAGCCTGTGCCGGGCCACCACCCCGGCGACGATGCTGGCCAGTCCGCCGATCTCGATGTGGTCCTCGATGGTCACCACCCGCCCGGTGCGGCGGGCCGTCTCCACGATGGCCGTTTCGTCAAAGGGCTTGAGGTAGGCCGCGTCGTAGACGTCGGCCTCGATGCCCTGGTCCGCCAGCTGCGCGGCGGCGCGGACCGCCAGCCTCACGCCCATCCCGTGGCCGGCCAGGGTGACATCAACCCCGCTGCGCAGGTGCAGCCACCGGCCGTGGGTGAACTGCGGCTCGCCGCGGTAGACCGCCGGTGCCTGCTCGCTGATGCGCAGGTAGGCCGGCCCGTCCAGGATGGCGGTGGAGCGCATGCGGCTGCGCACCGCGTAGGGGGCACCATGCGTCCTGCATGACGGCGAGCTCGCCGGCGACGCTGACCGTCATGCCGGTGAGGGCGATGACCTCGGCGGCCGTGAAGCCGCGTGCGACCTCGTCGAGGCGGAAGCCGTCCGGCGTCCGCCGCAGCAGGGCCAGGTCGGTGACGATCAGGCTGACGCAGCCCGGTGCCGTGATCTCGAAGTCGCATGCCTCGACCAGTTTCGGGTTGCCCTTCGAGTCGGTGTGCTCCAGCATCGCGATCACCTGGCGGGCCCGGCCGCGAGGTCCATCGCCCCGCCGATGCCGCCGCCGATCATGCCGGGCACCGACCAGTTGGCCAGGTCACCGTTCCGGCCTACCTGGTAGCGCCGAGCACGACGGTGTCGAGCCGGCCGGAACGCGCGATCTCGAAGCTCGTGACGCTGTCGAAGAACGAGGCGCCGGGACGCAGCGTCACGAAGTAGCCGCCCGCGTCGTGCAGGTCCGGGTCGAAGGAGTCGTCACGGACGAACCCGCCGTAGTTCAGCAGGCCGTTCTCGCTGTGCAGGATGACCGGCCGCTACTCGACGAAGTTCGCGACCTGGGTGGGCAGGCCGGCCCCCGGGCCGTTCCGCACGAATATCGGCGGTGACGGGCCGATCCCGGTGGCGGCGGAGGCACAGTGGGGTGCCACCGTGCCCCTGGGCCGGATGGGAGATCCGGCCGAGATCCGTGGCCTGGCCGTGCTGCTCGCCTCCGGTGCCTCCAGCTTCATGACCGGGGGGTGTACCTGGTCGACGGGGGACAGATGCTGCAGTCGCTGCCGCTCCCCGCGCCACCTGGGCTGGCGGGCCAGGGCCAGTAGGCCCAGGCTGGCAGGCCCGGGCCTACTGCCTCAGTTCCGGGCTCAGGCCGAGCCCCAGACCTCCTGCGCGGTCTCGACGATCAGGGCGAGCTTCGCCCGCTGCTGCTCCTGCGTGAGGTCGTTGCCCTCCTTGGTGGAGGAGAACCCGCACTGCGGCGACAGGCACAACTGGTCGATGTCCACGAACCGGGCAGCATCCTCGATCCGCCGCTTCAGGTCGTCCTTGCTCTCCAGTTCGCCGCGTTTGGTGGTGACCAGCCCGAGCACGACCCGCTTGCCCTTCGGCACGAAGCGCAGCGGCTCGAAGCCACCCGACCGCTCGTCGTCCCACTCGCAGAAGAACCCGTCCACCTCGAGCTGGTTGAACAGGGCGTCGGCGACGAACTCGTAACCACCCTCGGCCGCCCACATGCTCTGGTTGTTCCCGCGGCACATGTGCGTGGTCACTGCCAGGTCCGCCGGGCGCCCGGCCAGCGTGCGGTTGATGTTCGCGATGTACTTCTCGTGCTGGTGCTCGGGATCCCCGCCGATCTCGGCGATGTGCTGGCGCTGTGCGGGGTCGTTGACGTAGGCGAGGCTGGTGTCGTCGAG
>DPMS01000432.1 GCA_003541285.1 Actinomycetota bacterium | reverse complement strand
CCCGCCGGGCCGCCATCGCCAGCCGGATGCCGGGCTGATGGCGCTGCCGACCGGCCCGCAGGCGACCAGCCCGGTGCCGGCCAGCCTGCTGGCCGGCAAGGTGGTGGTCATCTCCGGGGTTGGCCCGGACCTAGGCCGGGCCATCGCCCTGCGCAGCGCGCAGGCCGGGGCGGACCTGGTGCTCGCCGCCCGCACCGCGGCCCGCCTGGAGAACGTGGCCAAAGAGGTGACCGCGCTCGGGCGCCGGGCCGCGCCCGTGCCCACGGACATCACGGACGAGGACTCGGCAGGCCGCCTCGCCGAGGCCGCGCTGGCGGCGTTCGGCCATGTCGACACACTCGTGAACAACGCGTTCACGATCCCGCCGCTGGCCGCGCTCGCCGACACCAGCCTGGATGCCATCAGGGCAGCGTTCGAGACCAACGTGCTCGCCGCCCTGCGGCTGACCCGGCTCTTCACCCCGGCGCTCGCCAGCAGCGGCGGCTCCGTCGTGATGATCAATTCCGCGGTACTGCGGCATTCCCGGGTCAGCTACGGCGGCTACAAGATGGCCAAGTCGGCCCTGCTCGCGCTGGCGCGGAGCCTGGCTAGCGAACTTGGCCCGCAAGGTATCCGGGTCAACTCGGTGGCGCCTGGCTGGATCTGGGGCGAGACGCTGAAGTGGTACTTCGGGCACCTGGCGCAGCAGCGCGGCGTGGACCGGCAGCAGGTCTACGACGAGACCGCGGCGACCACCGACCTGCGCACGCTGCCGGAGCCGGACGAGATCGCGGACGCGGTGGTGTTCCTCGCGTCCAGCATGGCCCGCGCCGTCACCGGCCAGTGCCTGGACGTCAATAGCGGCGAGTACCACCACTGAACGGCAGTGATCACCTGATGAGCAGCGACCGTGACGGCATCGGCACCGCCGAGGACCTGCACGCGGCGGCGGCCCAGCTCACCGGGCTGGCGGATTTCGGCACCGACGACTACCGCGACGGCCTCGCGGTGCTCCTGGAGTCCTACCGGCGGGACGCCGATCTGACAGCCCTTGGCGTCAAGGTGGCCCGGGCCTTCCTGCGCGGCGCGCTGGTGGCCAGGCTGTTCAGCGAGGCGGGGTGGGCGCGGCATCCCGGGTANNCCCCGCGCCACCTGGGCTGGCGATCCGGTGTTCCAGCACATCCAGGCGGCCTGCGAGCGGCACCACGTCACGCATCCCGAGTTCATGGGGGTGCACTACATGGCGGCTGACCAGGTGGAGGAATGCTGGCAGCTGCTGCGGCAGTCGATGCGGTCGGTCTCCTATGAGTGTCTCGCGCACCTGCCGGCCTACTCCTCCTGGCTGGCCGGGCGGGACTGGACCGCCGCCTACCAACGGCACCGGCGCAACCTGCAGCTGATCGGCCTGCCTGACCGCGGCCGCCGCTGGGTGCTCAAGAATCCCAGCCACCTGTTCGCACTCGACGCGCTGCTTGAGGTCTACCCGGACGCGCTGGTGATCCAGACGCACCGCTCGCCGCGGACCGCGATCGCGTCCGTCTGCAGCCTCGCGGCCCACGCCACGGCCGGCTGGTCGCAGACCTTCCAGGGCGAGGTAATCGGCCATGACCAGCTGGAACTGTGGGCCGNNGCCGCCAGGGATGCCATGCACGCGCTGCGCGAGCAGAGCGCCGGGGCGGCCGCCCCGGCGCACCGGTACACCCTGTCCGATTTCGGGCTTACCGGCGAGCAGGTCGACGAGCGTTTCGCCGGTTATCTGGGCGCTCATGCCTGACCGGGCGTCAATCCTGGGCCTGCTGCCGCGCGGGACGCTTCCGGTGGGAGCCGGGCTCATGGTGGTCGGCGCCGGCTCCTACGCGCACCTCGCCGTCGCCGGGCATACCCTGCCGGCCAGCGCGATGGCGGCCATGGCGGTGCTGTGGTCCGTGGTCTACCTGCTCGCCCTTGGCGTGTTCCTTCCGGTCGAGCAGGAGATGAGCCGTCTGGTGGCGGCGCGCACCGCGGTCGGCGAGGGTGCCGGTCCCGTCGTCCGCCGTGGCGCTGCCCTGACCGCGGCCATCCTTGCCGTCATGCTCGTGGCGATCGCCGCGGCAGCCAGGCCACTGGCTGACCGGCTGTTCGGCGGCGACATCGCGATGGTGGCGGTGCTCGCCTCGGCCTTGTGTGCGCTGGCGATCGCCTCGGTGAGCCGCGGCACGCTCGCCGGGCAAGGCAAGTTCGGCGCCTACGGCAGGCAGCTGGCCTTCGACGGCGGCTCGCGCGTCGCCCTCGCCGGCGCACTCGGGGCCGCGGGCCTGCGGTCCGCGGTGGCCTTCGGGCTGATCCTGACCATTGCCCCGCTGATGGCAGTCACTGCCACCCTCGGCCCGATGCTCGCGGATCTGCGCCCGGGACCTGCCGCCCCCTGGAAGACGATGGGATCCCGGCTCGGCCTGCTCATCACCACCATGCTGCTCGCCCAGATCATCATCAATGCGGCCGTCGTCAGCGTCAGGCTGCTCTCCCCCGATGCTCCCGCGCTGGCTGGGGCGATGCTCACGGCGGTCGTCCTGGCGCGGGTGCCGTTGTTCGTCTCCATGTCGGTACAGACGTCCTTGCTGCCGGGCCTGGCCGGTGCGGTGTCCGCGGACGATCAGGTGCGCTTCCGGCGGCTGGTGCCGCGCGGCTGCCTGATCGTGACCATCCTCGGGATCGCCGGCGGACTGCCGGCCACGGTGCTCGGGCCGTGGCTGTCCCGGGTGCTGTTCGGCGTCCGTCCCATCCTCGGGCAGGCCGCTTTCGGCTGGCTCGCCGCCGGGACGCTGTTCTACATGCTCGCGATGGTGCTGGGCCAGGCTGCGATGTCCTTGTCCCGGCACCGTGACCAGGTGCTTGCGTGGCTGACGGGAGCGGCGGTGCTCGCCGTCGTCACCATCTCACCAGGCGGGATCGTGCCTGGCGAAGCGAGGCTGCGCGTGGTAGCCGCCTATGCGCTCGGCTCCTTCACCGCGGCCCTCGCGCTGGCGATCGTGCTGATGGTCCGCGCACCCCGGGCGGACAGGAGCACGGCCGCCAGCCACACCGCGCCAGGCCCGCACTCCCTGGGGCGGGCGGTCAGCGGCTGATCCAGCGCCCCGCCGCCGGGACGGTCAGGCGCGCCGAGCCGACGCGGGTCCGGTGGCCGGGGCAGTGAGATCGAGTTGCTTGTCCGCCGCCCAGGCGGCGATCTGGGTGCGCGAGGAGAACCCCAGCTTGGCCAGGATGTTGGCGACGTGCCGGGCAGCGGTAGCCGGGCTGATGAACAGTTCCTCCGCGATGGACTTGTTACTGCGGCCGCTCACGATCAGCGCGACCACCTGGCGTTCCCGCGGTGTCAGCAGGCCAGGCGGTGCCACCGCCGGGTAAGTCCCGACCGCGGTCAAGGTGACGGTGTCCTGGCGGCCGGCAGCCGCGGCCACTTCCGGCGCGTCCAGCGCCAGCGCGACCGCCGCCTCGCTGCCCATGGCGAGCCCTTCCGCCCACAGCCGGGTCATCGCCGGTTCCCCGAGGCGGCGCCCCGGGGCCAGGTACTGCTCAGCCCGCGCGCCGGACAGGGGAGGAAGGCCGGCCGTCTCGCGCAGGGCACTGGCCGCGGCGGTCAGCTGCACCGCTAGTTCCGGCCTGTCCTCGGCGACGGTCAGCGCCGCGAAGGCCTCAAGCCCGCGCGCCACGCCCATCCGTGCGCCGGTGGACTGGCTGAGCCGGATGCTCTCGGCCAGGTGCTGCCTGGCCATCCCGGTCGCACCAAGGTCCAGGGCAATCCGGCCCAGCCCGGCCAGGCAGCGCGCTATCCCCGGCCGGGCGTCGATTTCTCGCAGGATGGCCAGCGCCTCCAGGTACCGGTCGTGCGCGTCGCCGGGATCACCGCGCAGCCGGGCCAGATCACCGAGCCCGAGCAGCGCCCTGGCCACCCCCCATTGCTGGTCGATGCGGCGCATGACGCTGATCGACGCCGTGGCCAGTTGCTGCGCCTCGCGCAGCCTGCCCAGCAGCCCGGCGATCGCCGCCCGGGTGCCCAGGGCGTACCCCTCGTTCCACCCATCGCCGGCCGCCTGGGCGATCGACAGTGCTTCGTCGGCCCATGCCGCCGCATCGTCCGCCCGGCCGGTGTGCAGAGCGATCTCGCTGAGCAGGTTGAGCGCGGCGGCCGTCCAGAACTCATCCCTGGCGGCGCGGCACGCCTCCAGGCCCTCCTCGGCGCGGGTCTCGGCCAGCGCCGGATCGCTGGGTAGGGCGAGCTGCCCGCGCCCCACCAGGGCCGCACCCCGGACCTGCGGGGGCACCGCGGGGGCGTCGAGTGCGAGGAAGGAGTCCAGCCACTCGCCCCCTTCCGCGAAGGAGCCCCGCACGATCCAGCAGGGCCGGACTGCCGTGCAGATGCGCAGGCCCGTCTCCGCGTCGCCGTCTGCCAGGCACCAGCTCAGCACCTGCCAGGCATTGCCGGCATCAACGTCGTAGCGGCGGAAGACGTCGGCCCGGGCCGACCAGGGGGCCGGGATCAGCGCCATCCCGACCGCCAGGTTGTGTTCCGCCAGCCTGACCACGTAATCGCGGAGCCTGTGCTGGAAAGTGGCGGTCTCACCGGCGTCGGCCAGGCGCGCGGCGGCGTACTCGCGGATGGTGTCG
>DPMS01000393.1 GCA_003541285.1 Actinomycetota bacterium | reverse complement strand
AAGGAGAACGTTCGACGTGGTCGATGTGACCGAGATTCTGGTGCACTGGCATGCGGGCCGGTCCTTGAATGAGATGTCGGGATCGCTCGGTGTGGACCGTAAGACGATCCGCAAGTACATCGGGCCGGCGGTAGCGGCCGGGATCGTGCCGGGCGGGCCGGGCAAGAGCGGGGCGGAGTGGCAGGAACTGGTCCGGGGGTGGTTCCCGGAGCTGTCTGATGCGCGGCTGCGGCAGGTGACCTGGCCGGTCATCGCGGAGCACCACGACTACATCGCCGGGCAACTGAAGGCCGGGGTGCGGATGTCGACGATCTGGCAGCGGCTCCGCGATGAGCGGGGGCTGGCGGCCAGCGTCGCCAGTTTCCGCCGGTATGTGGCGGCGAATGTCCCGGAGGAGGCGCGCCGTTCGCAGGTGACGGTGTGGAGCCCGCGGCAGGCCGAGGCGGGTGAGCAGGCGCAGATCGACTACGGGCAGCTGGGCCGGTGGCTGGACCCGGCCTCCGGCAAGCTCCGCACCGTGCAGGCTTTTGTCATGGTGCTGGCGTGCTCGCGGCACATGTTCGTGCGGCCGGTGCTGAAGATGGACCAGCGGGCGTGGACCGAGTGCCATGTGGCGGCGTTCGAGTTCTTCGGCGGGGTGCCGGCGCGGCTGGTGCCGGACAACCTGAAGACGGGGGTGGACAAGCCGGATTTGTACGACCCGAAGATCAACCGGTCCTATGCCGAGCTGGCGGCGCATTACGGCTGCCTGGTTGACCCGGCCCGCGCGCTGAAGCCCCGGGATAAGGCCAGGGTGGAGCGGCCGATGCCGTATGTCCGGGATTCGTTCTGGCGGGGCCGGGAGTTCGCCAGCCTGACCCAGATGCAGGCCGGGGCGGTCCGCTGGTGCCTGGAGGTCGCGGGGCGGCGGGCGTGCCGGCCGCTGGACGGCGCCGCTCCCGCAGCCGTGTTCGAGGCGACGGAGAAGGACACGCTGCGGCCGCTGCCCGCCGGGCCGTTCACGCTCGCTGCGTGGGCGACCGCGAAGATCGGGCCGGACATCCACGCCCAGGTCGACAAGGTGCTGTATTCGGTGCCGTGGCAGCATATCGGCAAGACCGCCGATGTCCGGCTCACCGCCACGATGGTGCAGTTCTTCATCGGCGGGAAGCTGGTCAAGACCCACCCCCGCAAGGTCCGGGGCAAGCAGACCGACTTCGCTGACTACCCGCCGGAGAAGATCGCCTTCCACATGCGGACCCCGCAGTGGTGCCGCAAGCAGGCCGCCGGCATCGGCCCGGCCTGCGAGCAGGTCATCAGCGAGCTGCTCGCCGACAACGCCCTGTACCGGCTCCGCGCCGCCCAGGGCATCATCGGGCTCGCCGACAAGCACGACCCCGGCAGGCTCGAGGCGGCCTGCGCCAAGGCGACCGCCGCCGGCGACCCGTCCTACCGGACGATCAAGGGCATCCTGGCCGCCGGCACCGAACGCGACCAGCTGCCCGCCGCCAGCGGGGACGGCGGCGCGGCCGCGTACCTGCGCGGCCCCGGCTCGTTCGCGAACGTCATCCCCATGCCCGGCACGATCCCCAGCGACACGGTCACCCCGGTGACCGCGAACGGAGCACCGTCATGACCACCGCCGTCACGATCACCGACCGCAGCGCCCTCGCGTCCGCGCTGCGGGACCTGAGGCTGTCCGGCATGCTGGACACCCTCGACGCCCGCCTGGCCCAGGCCGCCGCCGGCGAGCTCGGGCACCTGGACTTCCTCCAGGTCCTGTGCCAGGACGAGGTCTCCCGCCGCGCGTCGATGTCCCTGCAACGGCGGATCCGCCGCGCCCGGTTCGAGACCGAGGCCACCCTCGAAGGGTTCGACTTCGCCGCAGCCCCGAAGGTCCCGGCCGCCCAGATCCGCGACCTCGCCGCCCTGCGCTGGCTGCAATCAGGCGAATCGGTCATCTTGTACGGCCCGGTCGGGGTCGGCAAGAGCCACATCGCCCAGGCCCTGGCCCACCTCGCCGTCCGCGCCGGCGCCGGCGCCCGGTTCCTCAAGACCAGCCGCGTCCTCGCCCACCTGGCCGGCGGCCGGGCCGACCGCAGCTGGGACCGAAGACTCGCCGAGCTCACCCGCCCGGCCGTCCTGCTCCTGGACGACTTCGGCATGCGCGAGCTCACCGCGCCCCAGGCCGACGACCTCTACGAGCTCATCACCGAGCGCGCGGGCAAGTCGCTCATCCTGACCTCGAACCGGGCACCCGCGGACTGGTACCCGCTGTTCCCCAACCCCGTCGTCGCCGAATCACTCCTGGACCGGCTCATCAACACCAGTCACCAGTGCTTCATGAACGGCCCCAGCTACCGGCCAAATAAGGCACCCGGGCGTGTCGTCCCACCCGGGAAAACGAGCGGCAGCTAGAATAAGAACACAGCCAGGACCTGGGGAATTACCTGATCAAAGCCCTTGGGGAATAACGTGAGCGCCCACACTGCCCGGAAGCCAGCTCCGCCACCTTCGCCTGATCGTCTCCCCGCGGACCCTGCTGCGCTGGCATGCCGACCTCGTCCGGCGGCGCTGGGCCTTGTGCCGTGCCAAAACTCTGCGCATGGCCTGACCTGGTTGCTTTACGCTCGGCGCTCGTGCTCATTCGCCTTGTCTACTTGTTCATGGTCCGGGTGTTCGGCTGGCTGGCGCTGCTGGCGCGCAGTGACGCCGCGAAGGACGCGGAGATCTTGGTCCTGCGGCATGAGGTCGCGGTCTTGCGCCGGCAGGTCGCGCGCCCGAGACCGGACTGGGCTGACCGTGGCGTGCTCGCCGCCCTGGCCAGGGTGCTGCCCGGGCGCCTGCGGTTGCACCGGATCGTGACCCCGGGCACGCTGCTGGCCTGGCACCGGCGCCTGGTGAAAAAGAAATGGACTTACCCGAATGCGTCTGGACGGCCGCCGATCCCGGGCCAGGTCCGCGCACTCGTGGAACAACTGGCACGGCAGAACCCGCGCTGGGGATACCGGCGCATCC
>DPMS01000433.1 GCA_003541285.1 Actinomycetota bacterium | reverse complement strand
GGCGGCCTCGGCCGCCGCCAGCATCGGCAGGATCGGCGTGATGCCGATGCCGCCGGCGATGAACAGGTAGCGGGGAGCGGGCGCGAACCGGAAGTGGTTGCGCGGGCCCCTGACCCGCACGGCCGAGCCCGGGCCGAGCTTGTCATGTACATACCGCGATCCGCCCCGGCTGGCCGTTTCGCGCAGAACGCCGATACGCCACGTCCGGCGGTCCGCCGGGTCGCCGCAGAGCGAGAACTGCCGGGCCAGGCCCGGCTCGAGCAGCAGGTCGATGTGTGCCCCCGGCTGCCAGTCCGGTAGCTGCCCGCCGGCCGGGTGGCGCAGCCCGAGCACGACCACGCCATCGGCCGCACTGTCCCGGCAGGCGACCTCGAGGCCGAATTCGGTTTCGGCGGGGGCGCTCGTTTCCGCCAGGACGCTCGTCACGCCCGGTCCAGGCTTGTCCGGTGGCGGGTCATGGATGCGCCGGGTGGGCCAGCAGCCACTCCCAGATGCGCTCCGGGTCGCTGGCCTCGGCCGTCGCCCCGCAATGGCAGGTGCCGCGCAGCCGGTCGGTGCCCGGCACCCAGTCCACGCAGTAGACCCTGGCACTGGCCGGCCCCGGGCCGGGCGGAGGCACCGGTTCCGGTGGCGGGCTGGTCATCACCCCGGCCGTCAGCAGCGCTGGAACGCTCACCGGACAGCCGCCTGCTCGGGCTGGCTTTCAGCGGTCATGCGCGCCAGCATCCGCCGGGCGGCGAGCCCGCCGGTGTCGATGTTGATGCTGAGTTCCTGCGTGCCTGCCGGTTCGGCGGCGATCACCTGCTCCAGCAGGTTGAGCGCGCCGACGTCCTGGAGCACGACGGTCCGGTTGCTCTCGTGCAGGAACTGCGACACCCCCTCGTCGCCGAGGGCGAAGTCGCGGGCCACCGCCCAGAAGTCGTAGGTGGAGTTCTCCGTGGACGGCGTGATCGCGTACACCACCTCGACGTGGAAGCCGTCCGGGTCGGTCCCGTCCGGCCTGGGCAGCGCCCCGGCCGGCGCCACGCGGCTGTGCAGCAGGTACAGGCACGGCGGGTGGTACTCGATGTCCTGCCAGCGCACGATGCGCCCGGTGATGCCAGTGGACTTCTCATAGAACGGCGGGCACGCCGCGTCGTCCATGCGCCGGCTCACGCGGACGATGCGGGCGTCCTCGTCGACCTCGGTGCGGATCGGGGTTTCCGCCACCTCCGGCGTGCCGATGTAGCCGCCGTGCAGGTACGTCTCGTGGGAGAGGTCCATCAGGTTGTCCACCAGCAGGCTGGCGCGCGCGGCCAGCGGCTCCATGCCGCGCACCGTGGTGTAGGCAGGGTCGGCCAGCCACGGCGCCCGCGGGATGAGGCTCATGTCGGCGCGATCCGGGTCGCCTATCCACAGCCAGACCAGTGAGTCCTGCTCGGCGGCCGGGTAGGCGGCGACCCGGGCGGTGCGCGGGATCCGCTCCTGCCCGGGAACCGCCACGCACCGGCCGTCGGGGTCGTAGGTGAATCCGTGGTAGCCGCACACGATCGTGTCGCCGGCCAGCTTGCTCTCCGAGAGCGGATACCGCCGGTGCACGCACCGGTCAGCCAGCGCGGCCACCCGCCCGGTGCCGGTCCGGTAGAGCACGATCGGCTCCCCGCAGATGGTGCGGGCGAGCAGCCCGCGCTCCACCTCGGTACCGTACGCCGCTACATACCACTGATTCTTCACGAAGGCCGACATCGTGCTCCCTGCCCTGCTCACTCCCGGTTGCCGGCCAGTGTCACCGGGGCCGGGGCCGGGCGCTAGGCCGGCTTCCGCTCAGCGGAAGACAGATCGGGCGGATCAGGGGCACACCCGGACGGTGTGACGGCCAGGCTGGGCTGGGCTGCGCGGCGGCCGGACCCGTGAGCGGGTGGCCGGTCAGCCGGGCGACGCGGGCGCGTAGTACAAGATGTTGCCGCTCCGGTCGGCAGCCAGGCAGGTAGTGGGGGCTGGGCAGCTCAGGGCATCGATGGCCCTGTTCCCGTCGATCCCGGTCATGGCCGACCAGGTGCCGTTGTGGTAGCTCACCGCGCCGCCGGAGCCATCGGCCGCCAGGCAGAATCCGTCGCTGGGGCAGGCGACCGCGTCGGCAGTCGTCCCTATCGCGCTCACGGTCCATCTCCTGCCGGTGAGGACGGCCGCGTTGCCGTTGGCGTCGGCCGCCACGCAGAACGCCGCGCTCGCGCAGGACACCGCGGTGAAGGCGTGGCCGACATCGACCGGGGAGGCGGCACTCCAGGTGGTCCCGTTGAAGGTGTAGGTGCCGCCACCGGTGTCGACCGCGGTGCAGTCACTGGCGGACGGGCAGGACACCCCGGTGAGCCCGCCACCGCTGGTGTCGACCGTGAAGGGCTGCCACGTGTTCGTTGCCGCCGTGTAGGCGAACGCGTTGCCGCCGCTGTCGGCGGCCATGCAGAAGGTCGTCACCGGGCAGGACACGGCGGTGAAAGTGCCCGCTCGCGCGTCCACGTATGCGGGGCTGCCCCAGCTGCCCCGGCTGTAGCTGATCGCGTAGCCGGACTTGTCCACCGCGACGCAGAAAGTTGTGCTGGGGCAGGAGATGGCGACCAGCCCGCCTTTCGGGTCGTTGGCGACGACGTGCCAGTTGCTCAGGCTGGCGGCGGACAGGGTGGCCGACGCCAGGACGTTCCCGGCGCTGTCCACGGCATAACACGTCGAGGGCTGCGGGCAGGACACCCCGGTGATGAAGGCGCTGCCGGCATGCAGCGCCGGGTGGTCGATGGGCACGGGCGCGGTCCAGCCCGAGGTTCCCACCGAAGCCGCCGGCCTGGAGCTGGCCGGTGGCGACGAGGCCGCCACGCTGGCCGGGCGTGACGGGCTGGCGGTGGCGCCGGTCGGGCGCGGCGACGGCGGGGCC
>DPMS01000645.1 GCA_003541285.1 Actinomycetota bacterium | reverse complement strand
CCTGTGGTCGCTCGGCATTTGCGCGGGCAAAGAATGGCAGCGGCTGAAGACGCGCGGCGGCGCGACCCCCGAGCGCAGGAAGTTTGAAGCCAAAGCGGAAGAACTGCTGAATTCTCTCGCCGACCTCGACGAACTTTTCGAAGCGGAGAAGATCGAGAAGAACCGGTACTGGAAAGAACGGCTGGAGCTGAAAGCCAGGCTGGCCGCGATTTTGAAGAAAGGGCCGCCCTCACTTCTCGGGTCCTATGCCACGCGCCGAGTCTCGCCCTGATCGCGCCCTCGAACTTCGCGACGTCTGCAAATACTTCGGCGAATCGGCCGCTCTGAAGAAGCTGCGTTTCCGCGTGGAGCCCGGCGATGCGGTGCTGATTTACGGGCCGAACGGCGCCGGCAAGACAACGCTGCTGCGGGTGCTCGCCGGGCTGGCCCGCCCGAGCGGCGGCGAGGTCGCGGTGCTCGGCAGCACGCCGCGCCAGAACCCGCCGTTTCTCGCTGGCATCGGCTTCCTGGCCCAGGAGATCCCGCTGTACCGGCGCCTGTCCGCCGCTGATCACATCGGCATCGGCGCGCACCTCAACTCCTGCTGGGACGCCGCGTCCGTGCAGCGCCGGCTGGAGAGCCTGAACATCCCGCTTGGCCAGGCGGTGGGCGCGCTGTCGGGGGGCCAGCGCGCCCAGGTGGCGCTGTCGCTGACGCTGGCCAAACAGCCGCGGCTGCTGCTGCTAGACGAGCCCGTCGCGGCGCTCGACCCGCTGGCCCGGCGGCAGTTCCTGGCCACCCTGGCCGATGCGGTAGCCGCAGGCGGGCTGACCGCGGTGCTGTCCTCGCACCTGATCGCCGATCTGGAACGGGTCTGCGATCACCTCATCCTGCTGGCCGCATCCAGGGTCCAGTTGTGCGGCGACATCGACACCCTGCTCGCCGAGCATCAGGTCCTGGTCGGACCGCGCAAGGACACCACGGCTATCGAACGCGACCACACTCTCGTACACGCCGTGCGCACCGCCCGCCAGACCACCCTGCTCATCCGCCGCAACGGGCCCATCATCGACCCGGCCTTCCAGGCCGCCGACGTCGGGCTGGAAGAACTGGTGCTCGGCTACCTGGGCCAGCAGGCCGGGCCAGCGCCGACGCATCTGACCGCGATCGGAGAAGACCAGTGACCTGGCTTGTCTGGCGCCAGCACCGCAACCAGGCTTACCGCGCCGCCGCCGCCCTTGCCGTGTTCGCGGTCCTGCTGCTGGTCACCGGCCGGCAAATGGCCTTGCAGTACCACTCCGCCCTCACCTCGTGCGCCGCCAGCCATACCTGCGGGAACCTCGCCAACGCGCTGAACCTGGGCAGCCCTCTGCTGTCCTTCCTGGTGTCGCTGACCGTGGTGGTGCCGTGCCTGCTGGGAGTGTTCTGGGGCGGGCCACTGGTCGCCCGGGAACTCGAAACCGGCACCAGCCAGTTCACCTGGATGCAGAGCATCACCCGCAGCCGCTGGCTCACCGTCAAGGCCGGCTGGGCCCTGCTCGCCGCAGCCGCCTGGAGCGGCGCTGTCTCGGCCCTCGTCACCTGGTGGTCCAGCCCGCTGAACGCCCTCAACCACCAGAACTTCCAGCCCGCTCAGTTCGACATCCAGGGCATCGCCCCTATCGGCTACGCCCTGTTCGCAGTGGCCCTTGGTATCGCCGCCGGAACGCTGCTCCGCCGCACTCTGCCCGCCATGGCCGTCACTGTCGGCGCCTTCACCTTCCTGCGCCTGGTGATCGGCCAGGATCTGCGTTCGCACTACCTGACCGCGCTCACCAAGACCTTCAGCTTCCTGCACCACCCCCCGGCCTTGCCGAAAGGATCCTACTGGCTGGTTTCGGGGGGCGTCGCCGGCCCAGGTGGTCAGGTACCGGCCACCCAGGTCCTCGGCGGGCCTAGCATCAGCTTTGGCGGCGTGCCCTTGCCGATCAGCAACCTGCCATCCGCGTGCCGGGCGCTCCTCTTCCAGGGCCCGTTCAAGTTCGGTTCGTGCCTGAACGCTCACGGATACCGTCTGCTGATCACTTACCAGCCCGCTAGCCGGTACTGGGCATTCCAGGGCATCGAGACCGGCATTTTCGTGCTCCTCGCCGCCGCCCTCATCGCCGTGACAGCGGTCGCGGTCACCCGCCGCGACGCCTAGCACCCAGCATGCCACTCCGGAATCCAGGCGGTCCGGCACCCCGCCGGCCTCATGCCAGGCGCCTGCCGGCTGAAGCGCCCCCGCCCGCACCGCACTTCCGTCAGTCATACGCCTGGCCTTCGAGCCCGAGGAATACCAGTTATGGACACAAACACCAGGGGCTTTCCACCCGGCGACGTGCGGGCATCTGACACCGGCCGCGGCCGGGTGCTGCCAGGGCTGAGCGAGGCCTGCCACGCCGGCGAGGGTTATCACCGGCGAGTCAGCCGCCGCCCGCCGGGCGCGGGGGCACTGGCTGTGGTGGCAGCCGTCGCCGTACTGGCGGCGGCGTGCGGCGGNNTCCCGCGCCCTCCGCCGGCTCTGCCCCGGCCAAGCCGGCGACCTACTGGGAAAACCTTGCTTTCGCGCACTGCATGCGAGCCCACGGCCTGCCGGGCTTCCCCATCCCCAAGCCATCGGCAAGCTTCAGCTTCGGCGGGCAGCTGACCGGCAACGGCAACAGCCCCGCGGCGCGAGCTTATGAGGCCTGCGAGCACCTGCTGCCTGGCAAGAGCGCGACAGCACCGGCAACTGCCAGCCCACCAGGTGCTGTGCCAGCTGACTGCCTGACACTCCGGTCACCGTGCTTCCGGCCTCAGCAGTTCCGTACTGCCTACGGCATCCAGCCGTTGTTGGATCGCGGGATCACCGGCCACGGGCAGACCGTCGTGTTGCTGGAGTTCCCCTCTTCCGCGACGGGATCGCCGTCAGCCGGTACCGACGGCAGCGTGCCAACGAGTACCGACGTCCGGCAAGACCTGGCGCGATTTGACAGCGTGTTCGGCCTGCCCGCCGCGCGGCTGCAGGTTGTGAACACCCTCGCGCACGCGGCGTCGCCCTGGCTGGCTGCCGGCCCCGTCGGCATCGAGGAGGTCCTGGACACCGAGATCGTGCACGCCCTCGCGCCCGGCGCCGCAATCCGGGAAGTCCTAATTCCGTCATCGGACACGGCCAGCCCAGACACGGTAGCCGCGGCTCTCGCAGCCGCCATGAGGCTAGGCCTGGCGCAACATCCTGGCGTGATGTCGCTGAGCATCGGCGCAGGAGAGCAGTGTTTCACCCCGGCCGTGACAGCCCAGATAAAGTCGGTGTTGCAGACGGCGCAACGCGACCGCGTTACCGTGGTCGCGGGGACGGGGGACTCCGGAGCGGCCGCCACTGTCTGTCCGGGTACCGGGACAAGTTCCACCCAGGTCAAAGGGGTGGACTTCCCGGCCTCAGATCCGTTCGTCCTGGCTGTTGGCGGCACAAGCCTGCAGGCCAGCCGAACAACCGGTGCCTACATCGGCGAGACCGCTTGGAACGTCCCAGCAGCGGCAGGGGGACCGGCAGCCTCCGGTGGCGGCTTCAGTCGGCTGTTCCCCCGGCCCGCCTACCAGGATGGCATCGCTGGGATCGGGGCCACCAGGGGCCTGCCCGACGTTTCTGCCGACGCTGATACTCATTCCGGCATGGCCCTCGATTTCAGCGAGGGCGGCAAGGACCATTTCATCGCGGCCGGCGGGGGGAGCGCCGCTGTCCCGCTATGGGCAGCCATCATCGCCCTGGCCGACCAGTCCGCCGGCCGGAACCTGGGATTCGTCAACCCCGCCCTCTACCAGATCGTCCGCAGCGCCTACCACCAGGCGTTTCACGATGTGACCACGGGCACCAACGCCGTGAAGTTCGGTCCGCAGACCATCGTCGGCTATCAGGCAGCGCCCGGCTGGGACCCGGTGACCGGCTGGGGCAGCCCCAACGCGCAGGGGCTCATCCCCCTGCTCGCCCGCTATGTCAGCCCATAAACCTGGTCGGCGGAACTGATCATCGGGAGCGTGCTCGGCGGTGCATGTTCATCCCGGCCTGGTGCCGTACGCACTCGCCTGCAGCAACGGCTCATGTAGTGCGGGGTCGCGAGAGATCGAGCACTCGGGGCCGGCGTCGATGACACCGAACGGGAGGCGCTGAAGGCCACGGCACGGCAACGGATGGCAGCCGGCACCTGGAGTCCGGCCTGTATGGCGGTGCGCGGTAGTCAACTGCAGCCGGAGGTCATGCCGGGATGGCCCGCAGCTGGCACCACGTGATGCAAGCTCCTGCCGTTTGGAAATGCACGCTCTTTGATGTGAGCACCTCGGCACCGGTCAAGAATCCTGGGTTCGCCCCGCGGCCAGGGAGGGATGCCGACCGGGATCCGCCGCCACCGCGGGGTCTCCGCAACATTCACGTCGAGGCAGCAGACGATGACAAAGCGGGTTTGCGGGTCAAGCTGGCGGAAGTTTTCCAGCGACACCGGCACTTCGGGGAGCTCCGCGATGCGGAAGAGTTCGTCGTCCGAGGTGAGCTGCGCCACGGCGCGGATGCAGCCGCGGAACTTTCCCGACAGGGGAATCGCGGTTTGGTATGCGCCGCCGGTCTGCCGGAGGACGTCTGCCAGAACGAAGCCCCGGGGCAAGACCGTTCCCTGGCCCCTCTTCGGCGGGTTCTCGGCAGGCGTAAGGATCTCGGCGGATGTGCTGACGTCCACCTGCCGGACCATCCCGGCATTCACGCACGCCCCCAACGGACGCCGGCGGCCCGAACCCCTGGCCACCGAACCCCTGGCCACCGGACAGGAGCAAGAAGCCAGCCATGCCCACCAGCCCAGCCCCGCACAGCGGCGACGACACCTTCGACCTCATCGACGACGCATTGACCGCGCTCGCCGAACGACGCGGCGTCTGGCTCGGCGACGACCTCGCCGTCATCGCTCTGGCCACAAGCCTCATGGACCAGGCCGAGCGGTGGCTGCCCCATCTCGTGCACGACACCCGCGCGAACGGGCACAGCTGGCACGAGATCGCCCAAGCCCTGGCCACCAGCCCCGACCAGGCCCGCCTCTGGTTCGACCCAGAATCCCCCGTCGCCGACGGGCGATGGCCCCACGGCCGCTAACCAACCCACCCCGTGACCGAGCAGCACACAAGCTGGGACAACACACTCAATCCGCAACGCCCGCGCACGTCTCGCCGACATCAAACTGAGCCATTCCAGTTCGTGAGACACCTCTACACAATGAAACGAGCCGCAGCCCGGCTCCAG
>DPMS01000635.1 GCA_003541285.1 Actinomycetota bacterium | reverse complement strand
CAGCCATGCGCGGATGGGCACACCCAAACGCGCACATGCCGACGAGCGGATGTTGCCCATGTTCACAGATCATCCGTCGGCGCATGTCCCTGCACGCGAATTCCGCACGAGGATGGAATCGCGCGCCTCACGCTGCTTCAGGTCGCCAGGGTGGCTAAGGCGTCGCTTGGGGCGCGGGTCGGCCGCAGCTGCGCTCGACGAACTCGGGCGGCCAGGTGGCCATGGTCTTCCCGGGAATCGTCCAGCGGAAGTCGCACCGGTCGCAGAACGCCACGGCCAGGACATCGACTGTGATGCCATGGACGGCCATGGCCGTGATCGTGCCGCCCATGCCGAAGGTTTCGTCGCCAGGCCAGGCGGCGATGACCAGCGCCCGCTCACCTGGGAGGAGCCCCAGCACCATGTCCGTCTTTTCTTACCGAACCTGCGGGACGATTCGGCGTTCTCGGTTGCGGATCACCTTGATTCCTCGGGGGTGAGGCACCATACGACCTTCCCTTTCATCTGTTGCGGGACATACCAGTCCCACTGCTCGCTGAACGCTTCCACGAGCAGCAGCCCGCGGCCGCTCTCGGCTTCTGCGTCGTGGTCCTTGCGCACCGGGGGCTCCGGGCTGGCATCCCAGACCAAGATCAGGACTTGCGTCTTGTCGGACAGCATCCAGAGCCGGACCGAGGGGATCCAGTTCGTGATCTGGGAGGCGGTGATGGCGTTGGTGACCAGCTCCGCGACAAGCAGCTCAACGCCGTCACGCAGGCATCTCTTCCTGGATGGCGTGCCCGGCGCCCAGGTGCAGATGACCGCCGCCGAGCTGGCAGCAGCAGACCGCACCGGGCTCATCATCCGCCTGGAGGGCAGGTTGCAGCGGCTGGAGGCCGCCAAGGCCAAGGCGCTCGCCGACGTCGAGCACGCCCGCAGCGAACTCGCCCACGCCGAAGAGGGGATCGGCAAGCCCTTCGCGCAGGCCACCCAGCTCGCGGCAGCCCGGGAACGATCTGCCCGGATCAGCAAGCAGCTTGCCGCCAAGGCTGCGGAAGCAGCCCCAGGCGATGGTGAGCCCCGAGCGACCAGCCTGGCGCGGAGTCAGCTACCACCGCCGCCCCCGGCAGTGGACAGACCACGACCGGCCCGCAACGGCACGAACTTGAGGTGACCCGCCACCTGGCGGTCAGCGACTCCTGGCTCGGTGCACGAGCTGCTGAGGCAGGCGCTGGCAACCGCGGGCCCGGCTTCGAGGCAGGCCAGTGACCAATCCGGGCAGAAGGCCACCCGTGCCTCCAGTCTGGGCGTTTGCCTGTCGGCTGCCGGTTCGCGACGTCCAGCCGCGATTCAAGCTCGGGCGCAACCATGGGCTCAGCTCCCTGGCGGCAACACCAGGTGCACGAGCTTCCGGGTGGCGCGGGCGAGGCATGGTCTTCGTTTGCCACTGCCCTGCCGTTGTGCAGGGTGGCTCTGGTTGAGCGGCAAGCCACGAGTCAGCCGCGGACGTTCGTTCTGCCAGCGGATCCGGGCCACTTCGTCTGATCCGGCTACCCTGGCCCTCTTCGGCGCGAGCGTGACCGCGGAAGCGCAAAATAGCGGAGCATGAGGATCTCGCTGCCCCGTCAGCTGGCCCGGACCGAGCGGTTCACCCTGGGCGTGCCGGACCAGTTCACCCTCACCCCGGACGGCGCGACCGTGCTGTTCCTCCGCAGCCGGGCTGGCGACGATCCGGTCAGCTGCCTGTGGGCGCTGGACGCCGGGTCCGGCACGGAGCGGCTGCTCGCCGATCCGGCCGAGCTGCTCGGCGGTGCCGCGGAACAGCTTCCCGAGGCGGAACGCATCCGGCGGGAGCGGGACCGTCAGTTCGGCGCGGGCATCGTCGGCTACGCCACGGACGAGGCGGTCCGCCTGGTGGCCTTCGCGCTGTCCGGCGAGCTGTGGACCGTGGCGATGGCCGGCGGCCGGGTCCAGCGCCTGCCCGCCGCGGGCAGCGTGGTCGACCCGCGCCCCGACCCCACCGGCGAGCGCATCGCCTACGTCGCCGGCGGCGCGCTGCGGGTGATCGAGGCGGGTGGCACCCCCCACCACGCGGTGGCCGGGCCCGAGGGCCCGGACGTCACGTTCGGGCTTGCCGAGCACGTCGCCGCCGAATCGATGGGCCGCACCCGCGGCTACTGGTGGGCCCCGGACGGCCAGCGGCTGCTGACCGCCCGGGTGGACAGCGCGGCGGTCCAGCTCTGGCACATCTGCGACCCCGCCGACCCCGGCAAGCCCCCGCAGCCAGTGCGCTACCCGGCGGCCGGCACCGCCAACGCCGAGGTCACGCTCTGGGTCGCCGGGCTCGACGGCACCCGTCCGCAGGTCCGCTGGGACCGGGATGGCTACGAGTACGTGCCAGCCGCCGGCTGGGACGCCCATGGCCCGTATGCCACCGTGCAGTCCCGCGACCAGCGCAGCCTTCTCCTGCTCGGCATCGACCCGGCGGACGGCGCGACGCGGGTGCTTGCCGAGCAGCGCGACGAGTGCTGGGTCCAGCTGGTGCCGGGGCTGCCTGCCCGCCTGGGCTCGGGCGCCCTGGTCAGCCACGCCGATCTGCGCGGCACCCGGTACCTGACTGTGGGCGGTGCCACCGTCACCCCGCCCGGGCTGCAACTGCTGGAGGTACTCGGCACAGACGGCGAGGAGGTGCTGTTCACTGCGTCGGTGCCCGAAGACCCGACGCAGGCCTCGCTGTGGAGCTACCGGGCCGGGGACGGCGCCCGCCAGCTCAGCACCGAACCAGGCGTCCACACCGGCGTGCGGCGCGGCGGCACGCTGGTGCACGTGGCCCGCACCGCGGACCTCCCGGGCAGCCGGATAGGCGTGCTGCGGCCGGGGGAGCCAGCGGTGACCATCGCGTCGCTGGCCGCGCGCCCCGTGCTGGACCTGCGCGCGGTCCCGCTCGTCCTGGGGCCCCGCGAGTTGCGGAGCGTCCTGCTCCTGCCGTCCTGGTACCGCCGCGGCGACGGGCTGCTGCCTGTCCTGCTCGACCCGTACGCCGGGCCGGGCATGCAGAAGGTCACCGCCGAGCAGCACGCGATGTCGTTCGTCTCGCAGTGGTTCGCCGAGCAAGGCTTCGCCGTCCTGGTCACCGACGGGCGCGGCACGCCGGGGCGCGGCCCGGCATGGGAGCGGGAGATCTACGGAGACATCTTCGGGCCGGTGCTGGAGGACCAGGTGACCGCGCTCGCCGAAGCCGGCCGCCAGCACCCCGAACTCGACCTCGGCCGGGTGGGCATCCGCGGCTGGTCGTTCAGCGGCGCCCTCGCGGCGATGGCGATACTGCGCCGCCCCGATATCTTCCGCGCCGCGGTGGCCGGCGCCGCAGTCACAGACCAGCGGATGTACGACACGAACTGGCGCGAGCGGTTCCTCGGCCACCCGGACCAGTACCCGGACCGGTACGACGCGTGCTCGCTGCTCCTGGAGGCGCCGAAGCTGACCCGCCCGCTGCTGCTGATCCACGGGCTCACCGACGACAACGTCTTCCCCGCGAACACGTTGCGCCTGTCCAGCGCCCTTCTGGCCGCCGGCCGACCGCATGAGGTATTGCTGTTGTCCGGCACCACGCATCACGTCCGCGACGAAACCGTCTTCGAGAACCTGCACTGGCACCAGGTGCGCTTCCTGCAGCGGCACCTGGGCGTGAAACCGCCGGGGGCGCCGGCCGCGGCGAGCGCCCCGGTCCCCGGCCCGGCCACCCAGCGAGCCAGCGGCTAACTCCCGGATCATGACCGACACCGGGTGGCTGCGGGAGCCCGGCCGGATCGCGGTCGGCAACAGCGAGGACGGCTGGCGGTTGTGGGAAGCACTCACCTGCCGCCTCACGAAAATGATGATCACCCGGTGCCTCAATGAGCCTGATCTCGTTAGTTGACACCGGGAGGCTGCTGCGGCGCGGGTGCCGGGGTTCGCGGATCGGGCTTGCTGCCACCGGTGGATCGTGCTACTTGCAACCTGGGGTGACTTCTCGCGCAATCTGCTACCGGGTACTCATTCCGCAGGAACTGACTGACGGTAACGGGTCATGTGCGATTTGATGTGACGCGTGGAGGGGGAAGGTCAGCGCGGTCAGGATCCGGCTGGTCCGCTGTGGTCGCATCTGGCGGGCTGGGATGACCTGCTGGTCGCGGTGCCGTCGGCGGATGCGTCCGGCCTGGATCTGGGGGAGGGATGGCCGGATCGCTGGATGGTGACGCGGCGGGCCGGTGGGGACGAGGTGTCCTGTTCGGTGCGGGACCTGGCCCGGATGCCTGGGAGGGAGGGCGGCCCGGTCCGCTGGTTTTCCTGGCGGCGGGGGCAGCGGCATCGTCCTGGCTTGCAGTACCTGGTCAGCACGGGACGTCATCACGGGGCCGAGAGCATGGAGGAGGCCCGGGTGCTGCTGGCCCTGGACTTCGCCGGGGACCTGATCGACGTGGTGTCCCAGCCGTTGCGGTTGCGGTTCACCACGGTGGGGAAGAGCAGGGTGCACACGCCGGACTTCCTCGCGGTGACCCGGTCGGGCACGTGGCTGATCGACGTGCGGCCGGAGCCGCTGATCCGCGATGGGGACCGGGAGTCGTTCGCTGCGGCGGCGGAGGTGGCGGTGGCGTGCGGCTGGCGGTATGCGGTGGCGGCCCGCTGGCGTGGGCATGTCCTTGCGGCTCTGGACGCGCTGTCCTCGCAGCGCCGGCCGCTGGCTGATCCGCTGGGGCTGCGGCCGGGGCTGCTCGCCGCGGTCAGGAGGCCGGGTGCCCGGTTCGGGGAGGTCGCTGCGGCCAGCGGCTGCGAGCCAGTGGCCCGCGCTCAGCTGCTGCACCTGATCTGGCACCGGCAGGTCGGCGTGGACCTTGCCGAGCCGCTGGCGGACCGGTCGCTGCTGGTGCCCGGGGCGGCCCGGTGAGGGCGGAGGCGCTGCTGGAGCTGGCGGCCGGCATGGTGGTGGTGCTGGACGGGCGGNNGAGCCTCATCTGGGCCGGGTTCACCTGGTCAGCGGCGACGGCACCCGCGAGCAGGTGAGCCTGCGGTTCCTGGCCTGCCATCCGGATTGCTGGCCATCCTCGCGGACTGCCGCCGAAGGGGCCGGCCGGGGGCGCCAGCCGAAGATGGCGGGTGACCTGCCGCCGGGCCGGCGGGAGCTTGCCGAGCTGCGGATGGCGCACCTGCTGGAGGTCGCGACGGGTTTCCGTGGCGGGGATCCGCTGCGGCCCGGGCCGGGAGAGCCGAGGCCGGAGTATGACCCGGCCACCACGACGCTGACCAGCCGCCGCCGGGCCAAGGTGGCGGAGCTGCAGGCCTTGGACCGGGAGCATGCCCGGATGCTGGGTTTGGGCGCGGTCAGTTACTGGACTTTGATCCGGTGGGAGAACGCCCGGCGCCGGTTCGGGCTGATCGGCTGTGCGGACGACCGCTGGCTGCGGGAAAGCGGCGGCCATCCCAGCATCACCGAGGAGGTCCGGGAGGCGATCTTCGCGGTCCGGGAGGAGACCCTGCGCGGGGCAAAGGTGAGCATGCGCACCCGGGAGCGCATGGTCGGCCAGTACGTCCGGGAGAGGTTCGGGCCGGGCACGCCGGTCCCCAGCTATCCGGTCTTGTGCCGGGTCTGGCGGGAGTGGTTCGGGCCGGGCGGTGCCCGCCAGCGGTATGCCCGGTCTGCCCAGCTGCCGGCGAAGAACGGGCACGTGCTGGTGCACCGGCCCGGCCAGGTGGTCGCACTGGACACGACCGTGCTGCCGGTGATGGTCCGCGACGGGGTATTCGGTGACCCGGTGAAGTGCCACCTGGCCTTGGCGCTGGACGTGTGCACGCACTCGCTGTGTGCGTTCCGGCTCACGCTGGTGTCGGACACCTCGGTGGACGTGGCGATGCTGCTGCGCGATGTGATGATGCCGCTGCCGATGCGGCCGGAGTGGGGGGAGGATCTGGAATGGCCCTACCCGGGCATCCCGGCCGCAGTGGTTGCCGAGTTCGCCGGGCACAAGGTGGCGGGCCTGCCGTTCTTCACCCCCGAGACCGTGACCACTGACCACGGCAGCGTCTACCGCAACCACCACCTGGTCGAGGTTCAGCGGGTGATCGGCTGCAACATCCTGCCCGCGAGGGTGCTGCGGCCTACCGGCAAGGCCGCTTGCGAGCGGGCGTTTGGGGTGTGCAGGCAGCTGCTGTTTGAGCACCTGATCGGATACACCGGCGTGGATGCCGCCGACCGGGGCGCCGACCCGGCCGCCGACGCGATGCTGACCATGGAGGAGATGGAGCACCTGATCGCCACCTGGATCGTCTCGGTCTGGCAACGGCGCCAG
>DPMS01000638.1 GCA_003541285.1 Actinomycetota bacterium | reverse complement strand
GTGGGACGGTGAGCGGCGTCCCCGATTCTGAAAGGCTGGCCCGGGCCGCCTTCACCTGTGTGGCCGAGCCAGGCGACCCGGTCATGGGCGCTTTGCTGCGCACCTGCGCTCCGGCGGAAATCATGGCTGCGCTCCGCGAGGGACGCCTGCCGGAACCAGGCACCATCCCCGGGGGCGACAGCGGCCCGGGCCCGGCCTGGCCGGCTGAGATTCCCGGCCTGGACCGGGCGCTGGCCCGGTGGGCAGCGCGGCTCGGGGAGGCACCGGAAGCGACCGTCCTTGATGCCTGGCAGCGGGAAGGCATCCGGCTGGTCTGCCCGACAGATCCCGGGTGGCCGAGCCAGCTCGACGTGCTGGGCGATACCCGGCCGTGGGGCCTGTGGGTGCGGGGCAACGCCGACCTGCGGTACGCATGCCTGCGCTCGGTGTCCATCGTCGGCACCCGGTCGGCGACCGCCTACGGCTCGCACGTGTGCACAGAAATGGCCATGACGCTGGCCGAGCGTGGCTGGACCGTCATCTCCGGCGGAGCGTTCGGCGTCGACGGCTGTGCACACCGCGCTGCCCTGGCAGCGGCCGGGACGACAATCGCCGTCCTTGCCTGTGGCGTGGACCATGCCTATCCGCAGGGCCACCACGAACTCTTCGGTGCCATCCGTGGGCAGGGCGCCACCATCAGTGAATGGCCGCCTGGCCGGATGCCCACCCGGCCAGGTTTTCTCGTCCGTAACCGGGTGATCGCTGCCCTGAGCCGGGGCACGGTCGTGGTAGAGGCGGCGCTGCGCAGCGGCGCGCTCAACACCGCACGGCACGCCCGTGACCAGGGCCGCCCGCTGATGGCAGTACCGGGGCCGGTCACCTCGGTGCTGTCCGCCGGCTGTCACGAGATCATCCGTGAGTGGGGAGCGGTCTGTGTCACCGGGGCCAGGGATGTGATGGAACTGCTGTCCTTCCCCGGCGACGAGGTGCCCGGCCGCCCCCGTGGCCCGCTGCTGCCGCGGGACATGCTCGACCCGGTGACGACGCGGGTGCTCGAAGCCGTCCCCGCCCGGACCGGGCGCGGGCCAGCCAGGATCGCGGTCTCGGCCGGGGTCGACTTCGATACGGTGATGCGCTGCCTCGGCGTGCTGGCGGCCGGAGGCTTCGTCGAGCGCTGCGACCGGGGGTGGCGCATAAGGCGCGGTGTTTAGGAGAATCCTGCCCGATTCCGGGCAGGATTCTTGCTCTTCGCGCCGATGGTGGGTCATTCTGTCTGATGTGACAGGTCCGGGACAGCCTCATGAGGAGCTCATCGCGCACCTGACCAGGACCAGTCCGCTCAGCCCGGGGGAGGCAGCGCGAGTGGTGGCGGATGTGCTGGGGTACTTCAGCGAGCCAGCGGAAGCGTTCGTCCGTCGCCGCCACCACGAACTGCAATCGCGG
The DNA here is from genome assembly GCA_003541285.1 of Actinomycetota bacterium. GTDB lineage: Bacteria > Actinomycetota > Actinomycetes > Streptosporangiales > Streptosporangiaceae > UBA9676. The sequence continues at coordinate 2,036 of DPMS01000638.1, read as the reverse complement.
AGGCTGACCAACGACCGGGCGTTCGAGGTCATCGCGGCCGAATTGCCGATGCGGCGGGTGGCGGCGCCGCAATTCTCGCTTCGCCAACTCCGCCGAATCGTCTACGGCTGAAGGAGGCTGGACTGTGTGCGGGATCGTGGCCCACATCGGGAGCCGGGACTGTGTCCCTGTGCTGCTGGAGGGACTAGCGCAGCTGGAGTACCGGGGGTATGACTCGGCCGGCATTGCGGTCATCGGCCGGGCTGGCGACCTGCGCGTGCGTAAGGCGAAGGGACGTGTGTCCGATCTCGCTGCTGGGCTGCCCGCGCGGTTCAGGGGCGGCCCGGGGATCGGGCACACCCGGTGGGCGACCCACGGAGAGCCGAGCGACGTCAACGCGCACCCACACGCCAGCGGGACGGTCGCGATCGTGCACAACGGGATCATCGAGAATGCCGACGACCTGCGCGCGAAGCTGATCGCCGACGGAGCGCAGTTCGCATCGCAGACCGACAGCGAGGTCCTCGCCCACCTGATCGCGGCAGTTGACGCCAGCGACCTGGCAGAGGCGGTGCGCCAGGCGCTGACGTCCGTCGTCGGGACCTACGGCATTGCCGTTCTCGACACCCGCCAGCCGGACCGGATCGTCGTTGCCCGCAACGGGAGCCCGGTCGTGCTCGGACTCGGCGACAAGGAGATGTTCGTCGCCTCCGACGTTGCCGCGCTGGTCCGTTACACCCGGCAGGTGGTGCACCTCGACGACGGGGAGGTGGCGACCGTGCGGGCCGATGGGTTCAGCACCTCCACGCTGGACGCCCGCACCACCATCAAGAAGCCCTCCGTCGTCGACCTGGGCACTGGGTCATACGACGCCGAAGGCTACCGGCACTTCATGCGCAAGGAGATCCACGAGCAGCCGAAGGCGGTCGAGCGTGTGCTGCGTGGCCGGCTCGACGAGCGGTTCCACACCGCTCACCTCGGCGGCCTCAACCTCGACGCCAGGCAGGCGCGGGAAATCCGGCGGGTGAAGATCCTCGGGTGTGGATCGGCGTACTACGCCGGACTGCTGGGCGCACAGCTGATCGAGGAGATGGCCAGGATCCCCGCCGATGCCGAGCCTGCCTCGGAGTTCCGTTACCGCAATCCCGTCGTTGAGGCGGACACCCTCTATGTCGCCGTCAGCCAGTCGGGCGAGACCTACGACACGCTCGCCGCGGTGCAGGAACTGAAGCGCAAAGGCGGCCGGGTCCTCGGCGTCGTCAACGCGGTCGGCAGCGCCATCGCCCGGGAGTGCGAGGGCGGCGTGTACCTGCACGCAGGCCCGGAAATCTCGGTTACCTCGACGAAGACCTTCACCGCGACCGCTGTCGTGTTCGCATTGCTGGCGCTGCACCTGGGACGTATCCACGATCTGTCCCTGGCGGATGGCGCACGCATCACCGCAGGACTACGTGCGCTGCCGGGGCAGATCACGCAGATTCTCGAAGCGGAGGAGCGCATCGCGGACACCGCCCGGGAGCTGGTGGGCCACCCGGGGATGTTCTTCATAGGGCGGGTGCGCGGCTGGCCTGTCGCGCGGGAGGGCGCACAGAAGCTGAAGGAGGTGTCATATCTGCACGCGGAGGCGTACCCGGCGAGTGAGCTCAAGCACGGCCCGCTCGCGCTGGTGGGCCCGGATCTGCCGACCGTGGCCGTGGTGCCCGACGACGAGTTGTTCGACAAGAACATCGCGACGCTGGGTGAAATCCGTGCCCGCAGCGGCCCGTTGCTGGTGGTAGGGCATCGCGCGCTGGATCCCAGGCTCGCCGACCAAGTGATGCTGGTGCCGCGCAACGAGCCAGAGCTGGACCCGATCCTGCTCTCGGTGCCGCTGCAACTGCTCGCCTACCACGCGGCGGTAGCGCTGGGAAACGACGTGGACAAGCCACGGAACCTGGCCAAGAGCGTGACAGTCGAGTGAGCGGCCCACACCGGGACACGAATCCGGCCAGGCCCGGCGATACTCTTCCGGCGCGGCCCCCGTGCCCCACACTGGGTCCATGAACCAGCCGGGGCAC
>DPMS01000436.1 GCA_003541285.1 Actinomycetota bacterium | reverse complement strand
CCGCGGCGTCCAGTTCTCGCCAAGCCCGGCCTTCCTGGTGATCGCCTTGAACGACCGGCGGACGTGAGATGCGTCCAGGGGCGTACCGGCCTGGCTGGCGAAGACGGGACCGTGATCCCGCCACAGTGGGCCTGCCGCGAGCCTCTCGGTCGCTTGCCGCGCCCGGTGATCCCGGAGGGCGTCGGCGGCCTGACCCGGGAGTTCCAGCGTCCGGCGGGACTTCTCGGTCTTGGTGTCGCCGTCTGCCCGGACCGAGCGCCAGACATAGATCGCGAACCGCTCGTGATCGAACCCGACCTCGGTGACTGGCCGCCACTGTTCATCTTCCGCGATCCATGCCACGACGTGGGACCAGCGCAAGGCGCGGGCCTCTTCGGTGCGGATCCCGGTGAGCAGGCTGACGACGACGTAGGCATGGAGCCTGGACGCCTTCGCCTGCTCCAGCATGGCCGTGGCCTGTTCCAGCGCCATGGCCTTACTGGGCCGTCCTGGCCTGCCCTTGGGTGTCGTGACCAGTTCGGCCACGTTCCGCAGCACCCGGTCGCGGGCCTGGGCCTGGCGGAGTGATCGCTTCAGGATCGCGTTCACGCCTTGGAGGCTTCTCGTCGCGAGTTTGGCGGTCAGGCCGTCGAGCCACTCGTCAACGTCGTCGGCGGTCAGCTCGGCGAGCTTGCAGGCCCCGATCAGCGGTAGGACATGCTGCTCGGCCAGGATGCGGTTGGCCGTGATGGTCTCCTCGTCGCGGCCCTTGAGCCCCTAAGACAGCCAGTCCTGGACCGCCTGCGCCACCGTGTAGTTCCCGACGGTCTTGAGCCCAGCATCCCGGTCCGCTACCGCCTGGATGAGCTTGTCCTTGACGATCGCCTTCGTACGGCCCTTGCGCTTGATCCGCTGCCGCCTGCCCTGGCCGTCGAATCCCAGGCTGATCGCTCCCGTGAAGCCGTCTCCATCGGGGTAGATGGTCGCCTGGTACTTCCCGATTAAGATCTTGGACACTTTCTCTCCTTCTGCCAGGTTGGTTCGGTGTGCGGCCTGGCGTGCCCTGGCCTGCGTTCGAGGCGTACTACCGCATTCGTAGCGGCCAGGGCTGACAGGGCCTCATTCCCTGTCCTCGTGGCGGTCTAGGTACTCCTCGATCGCCTTCCTGATGACCCACGAGACGTCGCGGTCCTGCGAAGCGGCGTACCGGGCCAGTCGTTCCTTGAAGTCGGCCGCCACCCTCACGGGTGGGAGCGTGGTATCGCGCACGTAGAATAATGTAGCACGGCGTTCTACACACGGACGTGCTACCTCCTCGGCTCGCTTTCGAGTGAGGCGATGAACTCGGCTACGTGCTGGCTGGTGATCCTGCGCAGCTTGCCGATCTTGATGCTGCGGAGCTGGCCGGTTCGCAACAGGTAGTACACCTTGTCGCGGCCGACGTGCAGCATCTCCGCTACCTGCTCGACTGTGTACGCTTCCACGTCCCCTGGCCTCTCTCCCTCGTCGTTGTGCTGTGCTCGTGGGTTCACAGGTCTGCTGGTTTGCCCCCGGGAATCCCTGCGGTGGTGTCAGCGAGTGGGACCCCGGGGCCGGGACGGTGCTGGCCCGCGCCAGGACGACGACGCGGTTGGGTGCCAGCCAGGCACGCGTGGCGCGGCCCCGGGCTGGGCTGGGAAGCTCTCGGCGGCCAGCCGCGCCGATCTCGTGGCCCGGGACTCCGTGCGCCGACCGAGGCGCCTGCCCTCGGCGTGCAGGTGTTCGGCCGCCCGGCGGGCGGCGGCGGCTTGGGCGGCGTGCTGCTGCGCCTGGCGTAGCTCGATGACGGCCTCAGCCAGGGCCGCCAGCCGAACGATCAGGCTGGCCTGGGCGGCAGTGGGGTTGACCAGCGCGGCGCGGGAAAGCAGCCGGGCAGCCTGGCGCAGGCTGTTACCCGCCGGGGTGGGCCTGGGCATCCGTGCGTAGGGGATCCGGGCCGCCTGCGCGTAGCTGTCGGCGGCTTGGCGGACGACCCGGCTGCCCAGGACGGCGGCCGCGGAGTGCAGCGTGTCGGAGGCCGCCCACGCCGCGTCGGTAACCGAACCGAGGTCGCCAACCGACGCGGCCGCACGGATCTGATCGCGAGCATTCTGGGCAGTCCGGGCGGCATGCTGCCAGATCGCATTCCGTTCGGCCGCGGTGAGGTCCACCCCTCGGAGCGCTCCTGCGCGGCCGGTACCCCAGCGGCAGCGGAGCTTGGGCAGGGTCAGGTCGGCGGCGAGCTTTCCGCCGCCGAACCACACTGGTCCGCCCGCGCGGGCCATGTCGCCGGCGAGTGCCACGGCGTACCCGGTGACCTGGCCCGGCTCGCGGGTGCTCAGCCGGGTGCGGACCAGCACGCCCGGGCGAAGAACTCTTCTTCGCTAGCTGCTCCGGCGGCGGCTGTACTGACGATCCGTCGGAGCGTCACACGGGGCGCCTCGGGCCGACCGTGTCGGCGCGCCTTCTCGCTCTCGGCGCGGGTGGGCCGGTGCCCAGCGGTACGGTCACCGGGCGCGGTGCGGCGCAGCCCATGGCGTTCCTCGGCTGCCTGGCACGCGTCCCGGACGCGAAAGTAGTCGTTCCAGAATCGGGGCCGCGCGCCGTCCTGGCGGGCCAGCGTGCCGACGATGTGCACGTGATCCGCAGCGTGCCGGACCGCGATCCAGCGGATTGCGTCGTCGTCCTGCCCGTGCGGCGCGAGCCCGGTCCGGTGCATGATGTCGCGCGCCAGTTCAGCCCACTCATGGTCGGACAGCAGCGGATCCCCTGGCGCGGCCCGCACCACGCAGTGCCATACCGGCTGGCGCAGGCCCCGCGGTCCCAGCGCCGCGTGCGGCTGATTCAGCAGCCCGGTCAACTGCCGGAAGTCCCGGCGGCCACCGGGACGCAAGGGTGGCTCCAGTTCGGCAGGGTCCCGCCATCCGGCGACGATGTGCGGATCGGTGTGCTCCTCGCGCCTGCCCGGCCCGAACAGGTAGTACAGCAGGCCCCTTGGCCGCTGCCCGCGGAGCACCTTGCCGATCACCGCAGATGCCTCCGCACGTCTTCGGCGGCCGCATCGAGACGCCGGGCTCTGCGCAAGCTCTCGGCCGCGTACGGCAGAAGATCCGCCGAACGCTGCCCGGTGGTGTTCAGCTTCGCCACTGCCTGATTGAGGTTGACCCCGATGCGCCGGACCAGTCCGGCCGCCCGGATCAGCTCAGCCAGCGCCTGGCGGGACGGCGTGTCGGCCGGGCTCACCAACCCCTGGCTGCTGCCAGCGTCGCGTGAGCCGCATACGCTCCTTTCGCCAACCCGGCGTGCGCTGCGGCGACAGCAACCTCGCTGTACTCCTCCTCGGTCAGGCCGAACCGCACGCTGCGCATCCTTCCCGCCGCCTGGCCGGATCGCCTCCGTGACCGCGTGCCTGCTCGCTGCGTGCCA